>URJI01000073.1 GCA_900548215.1 uncultured Coprococcus sp.
ACCGAACAATGATGGAAGAAATATTATCCTGAATTTTCCTGAGCTCACAGAGGACAGAAGAAAAGAGCTCGTAAAGGATATCAAGAAAAAGGGCGAGGGAACAAAGGTTGCCATAAGAAATATAAGACGTGATGCAAATGACTCTATCAAGAAGATGGAGAAGAACGGAGACATCAGTGAGGACGAGCTTAAGGACAGTGAAGAGAAGATCCAGAAGCTCACAGATAAGTATGTCGGCCTTGTTGACAAAGCTGTTGAGGCAAAGTCGAAGGAAATCCTTACGGTTTAATGAACGGTGATCGTATGAAGAGAGAGATAGACGGAGAATTATTAAACATCCCGGAGCATGTAGCCGTGATCATGGATGGCAATGGCAGGTGGGCTAAGAAGCGTTTTCTTCCAAGGAACTATGGCCATGCTGAGGGGGCAAAGGCTCTGGAGGCTATATGTGAGAACTGTGCAAAGCTTGGCATAAAGTATCTTACCGTGTATGCTTTTTCCACTGAGAACTGGAAGAGATCCGTGGAGGAAGTGTCAGGCATCATGAATCTGTTCAGGAAATATCTTGTTGACAGTATAGAGCGTTCAAACAATGCCAATATGCGTGTGAGGCTTATTGGTAAAAGAGAAGGTCTTGCAGACGATATTGTTCAGAAGATGGAAAATCTGGAGTGTGAGACTGCAGGCAACACAGGACTTCAGTTCTATATTGCGATCAATTATGGCGGACGTGATGAGATAGTCAGGGCCACAAAGAAACTTATATCTGACGTACAGGCAGGTGCTGTCAGTGAGGAGAATATTGACGAGTCTGTATTTGGCACATATCTTGATACAGCAGGAGTGCCTGATCCCGACCTGCTCATAAGAACAAGCGGTGAGGAGAGAACGTCCAATTTCCTTCCATGGCAGCTTGCTTATTCGGAGTTTTATTTTACAGATACGCTCTGGCCTGATTTTGATATGGATTCATTGGTGAAGGCAGTGAGATATTACAACAAGAGAGAGAGAAGATTCGGAGATGCAAAATAAGTATCCGGAGGGTAGTTTATGAAACAGAGAGTTATAAGTGGTGCAGTTCTTGTAGTTATACTGGCCATTACATTATATTTTGGCGGAATTGTTACATGTGGCTTCATGGGACTTGTGTCACTCATAGGCAATATGGAGCTTCTCAGGGTCTATGGAGTGAACAGGAAAACTCCGGGATTTGTATGCTATATAGCCACGGTTGTATATTATGTGGCTATATATATTGGAAGAATGGATATAATAATACCCATGATGGTTGTATATCTGCTTGTCATGCTGGCAGTTTATGTGCTTGCGTTTCCAACTTATACTGACAAGCAGATCATGGCGTCGTTCATGGACTTTTTCTATGTCAGCGTTATGCTTTCATTTGTATATCTTATCAGGGATATGAAGCATGGACTGGTTCTTGTGCTACTCATATTTGTAAGTTCATGGATAAATGATACATGTGCGTATTTCGTTGGAAGGGCACTCGGAAAGCACAAGATGGCACCTGTACTAAGCCCTAAGAAGAGTGTTGAAGGTCTTATAGGAGGTATAGTTGGCGCCGGCATATTTGGTGTGGTGTTTGGAATATTGTTCAACAATTATGTGGAGCATATGAACTATGCACCGGCTATATTTGCGGTTATCGGTGCTGTGGGGGCAGTCCCTGCGGTGATCGGCGATCTGGCCGCATCTGCCATAAAGAGAAATAACGATATAAAGGACTATGGAAAACTGATTCCAGGTCATGGAGGAATATTAGACCGATTTGACAGCATAATATTTACAGCACCTATAATATACTATCTGCTGATGTATTTGTTGTAGAGATGATGGGCAGTGCTCAGTGGAATTACTGGATACTGCCTATTGTGTTTTATCCGCAATCGGCGGTTATAGGAGGAAATCATGAAGAACGTAGCGGTAATTGGTTCCACGGGATCTATAGGAACGCAGACCCTTGATATAGCAAGAGCAAATGATGATCTGAACGTGGTGGCACTTGCTGCCGGAAGGAATACCAAGCTTCTTGAAGCTCAGGCCAGAGAATTCAATCCGGAGATAATAGGTATATGGAGCGAGGAGGACGCCAGAGGGCTTCGTATAAGTCTTGCAGATACAGGTATAAAGGTAGTTTCAGGTATGGAAGGACTTATCGAGATAGCAGAGCTTGGATCTTCAGACATAGTTGTTACAGGTATAGTGGGTATGATAGGAATCAGGCCTACGATAGCGGCGATAAATGCAGGCAAGGATATAGCCCTTGCAAATAAAGAGACTCTGGTCACTGCAGGACATATCATCATGCCTCTGGCAAAGGAAAAAGGCGTGTCCATACTTCCGGTTGACAGCGAGCATTCAGCTATATTCCAGTCACTTCAGGGCAATTTTCACGGTGACGTGGCGAAGATCCTGCTCACCGCGTCCGGTGGTCCGTTCCGCGGCAAAGATACTGAATTTCTTTCCCACGTGAGGGTGGAGGATGCTTTAAAGCACCCGAACTGGAGTATGGGAAGAAAGATAACTATAGATTCTGCGACAATGGTCAACAAGGGACTCGAGGTTATAGAGGCAAAGTGGCTGTTTGACGTGGAGCCGGAGAACATACAGGTCGTTGTACAGCCTCAGAGTATCATCCATTCCATGGTGCAGTACAGGGATGGTGCGGTCATTGCACAGCTTGGAACCCCTGACATGAAGCTTCCTATCCAGTATGCATTGTTCTATCCTGAGAGAAGATTCCTTGCAGGAGACAGACTGGATTTCTGGTCTATGAATTCCATCCTCATAGAAAAGCCGGATATGGATGTGTTCAAGGGACTTAAGTATGCGTATTTAGCCATAGCAGATGGCGGTTCCATGCCTACAGTGTTCAATGCGGCAAATGAGTGTGCAGTTGCGAGATTCCTTGACAGAAAGATTAAATTCCTTGATATATATAAGATCATTGAGGAGTGTATGGCATCACACACAGTGATCCCTGACCCTGACGTGTCACAGATACTTGACACGGAGAAGTGGGTATATGATTTTGTAGAAAGCAGGTGGTAGATTGAACATAATACTTATCATACTTGTATTTGGGGTAATTATTTTTTTCCATGAACTTGGACATTTTATAGTTGCCAAGATAAACCATATAACAGTAAAAGAATTCTCGATGGGTCTTGGACCAAAACTTTTTTCTTTCAACAAGAAGGAGACCCAGTATTCACTCAGACTTATTCCTCTCGGCGGATATTGTATGATGCTCAGTGAGGATGAGGAGGAGAATGAGAACGACGAGAACTCATTTGACAAGAAATCCATATGGGCGAGGATGGCGGTCGTTCTTGCCGGTCCATTTATGAATATAGTGATCGCATTCATATTCTCTGTTGTGATAATACATTTCTGCGGAACAGATCCTGCAACCATTGGCAGGGTTTACAGCGATGAACTTGCACAGGAGAGCGACTATGCTGATATAGCCAAGGAATTTGGTGGTGATTACCCTGCTGCCAAGGCCGGAATACAGGATGGCGATACGGTGCTCAAGATAGGCGGAAGCAGTATCAAGAACTTCCGTGAGCTTCAGATATATCTTGAAATATATGGAGACGGATCACCTATAGATCTCACCCTTAAACGAACTGACGGTGAGGTGTATGACACAACCGTATATCCAGTGAAGACAAGTGCAGGCTACAAGATAGGAATAATAAGCTCAGGTTACAAGCTCCCAGAAAATTTTGGTGAGCTCATGAAATATTCAGCTTATGAGGTCAGATACTGGGTGAAGGCTACATTCCTGAGTCTCAAGCTGATCGTAACAAGACAGGTCAGCTCAGATCAGGTGTCAGGTCCTGTGGGCGTTGCGAAGAGCATGAACGACACTTTCAATGAGGCAGCAAAAGTTGATGTGCTCACGGTTCTGCTCAACTGGATGAATTATATAGTTCTTTTGTCGGCAAACCTTGGAATCATGAATATGCTTCCGATACCGGGACTTGACGGAGGAAGGTTCCTGTTTCTTCTCATAGAACTCATAACGAGGAGAAAGGTTCCGAAGGATAAGGAGAATATAGTCACAGTCATAGGATTTGTGCTTGTCATGATACTTATGGTTGTCATATTGTTTAACGATATCAAGAATGTATTTTTTAGTTAGAAGCAGCTTATAAGAGGAGGAAAGGCGCCAGTGCCATGTGTGGGTACTGGCGTTATGAATATATATGAAGACCAGAGAGATAAGAATAGGAGACAGAGTCATAGGCGGGGGCAATCCCATACTTATACAGTCTATGACAAATACGAAGACGAGTGATGTGGAAGCCACGGTTTCGCAGATACTCCAGCTTGAGAAAGCGGGATGTGACATCATCAGATGTACGATCAACGATGAGGCTGCAGCTGATGCGGTGCCGGAGATAAAGAAGAGGATACACATACCTCTTGTGGGAGATATACATTTTGATTACAGACTGGCGATAAAAGCCATAGAAAACGGCGTGGATAAGATCAGGATCAACCCTGGGAATATCGGCGGACAGCAGAATCTTGCAAAGGTTGTGGAGGCTGCAAAGAAGAGGGATATACCTATAAGAGTTGGTGTCAACAGCGGATCTCTTGAGAAGGAGCTGGTACAGAAATACGGCGGTGTCACAGCGGAGGGAATCGTTGAGAGCGCACTTGACAAGGTGAGGATGATCGAGGATCTGGACTATCACAATATAGTTATCAGTATAAAGTCATCTGATGTCATGATGTGCGTGAGAGCCCATGAGCTGATTGCAGATAAGACTGATTATCCTCTGCATGTGGGTATAACTGAGTCGGGAACTGTGACCAGGGGAAATATCAAATCATCGGTGGGACTTGGCATTATTCTCCATGAGGGTATTGGAGATACCATCAGAGTGTCACTCACAGGAGATCCGGTGGATGAGATATTGTCGGCGAAACTGATATTAAGGGCTCTTGGACTTCGAAAAGGCGGAGTGGAACTTGTGTCATGCCCTACATGTGGAAGAACGGAGATAGATCTAATTGGCCTTGCAAATAAAGTAGAGAAACTTGTCTCAGATTATGACAATCTCAACATAAAGGTTGCGGTCATGGGTTGTGTGGTGAATGGCCCGGGCGAGGCAAAAGAGGCTGACCTTGGAATTGCAGGAGGCAAGGGCTGTGGTCTTCTCATAAAGAAGGGCGAGATAGTTGGAAGATTGAGCGAGGATGAATTTATACCAGCGTTGAAGCGGGAATTAGACAATTGGAGTGAGTAGAGATTGAACAACGAGGATCGTATTTGGGAACAGGAAAATATAGATCAGATGTACGCAGACCAGATGCAGGCCCAGATGGATTATGAAGCTCAAATGGCGGAGCAGCAGATGTACGAGAACCAGATGTACGAGAGCCAGGTGTATGAGGAGCAGGTGAACGCGGATATGCAGCATGAGAGTGCGCCTTATACTTATGGGGGAAAAAGAGATCCTGAAGAAAATGCTGCAGGTGACATGGGAGATGGTGCTGCGCAGAATGTGACAGTAGGAGAAAGCCGAGAGTCTGAAATATCTTCTGAGCCGGTGAAGTCTGTGGAGACTCCGGCTTCCAGCAACGCTGATGAAGATGCGGAGCAGGCAGAGCTTTTCATGAAGGTCTTTCCGGGGGTGGAGATGACAAAGGAGCTTGCCGGACTTTTCACTGAGGTATATGTCACCAAGATAACTATATATGATAAGAAGAGCGTTCTTCAGATAGATATAAGATCGAGGCACATAATCAGCAGGCCTAACATAGAGAAGGCGGAGGAGTGTGTAAAGAAATATCTCCAGAGCAGCAGGAGATATACGGTAAATATAAAGGAGCACTATACGCTGTCTACACAGTACAATCTTGATGCCATAGTAAAGGCATATGAGGACAGTATACTGTATGATATAAGATCATTCAGCAATGTCGGTTACAGGCTGATTGCAAAGTCTGTGGGAGACTGGTACTGCGACGGGGACGCCATAACCATCGCCATAGAGGACAGCAAGATAGCCAGGATTCATGCAGATAAGATCAAGAGTTATATGGAGGATATGTTCCAGGATAGATTCGACCTTTCTGTGAACGTGGCATTTGAGTATAGTGAAGCGGATAAAGAGAAGCTGAGAAAGGCAAGTGCACTTGTGGAGCAGCAGAAGATAGAAGCCATACTCAGCAATCTGAGAGACCATGGGGATATAATCGTCGATGGAAAGGCTGTAGACAAGGATAAGCTCGGAGTTTCTGAAAAGGGCAGCAAGCCTGATGATGGAAAAAAGAGCGAGGATACAAAGACTCAGCCAGTATCTTCCGGGGGAGATTCCGGACAGAAGTCTGGTGGAGAAAAGGAGAAATTTGGCAGAAGACGCAGGTATTCGGATGATCCTGATGTGTTCATTGGAAGAGATGTGGAGGGACAGCTCCTTGAGATATCCAGTATAAATGATGGTATTGGAGAGGTAGTCATCCACGGGCAGATCATGAATACCGAGGAGAGAGAACTGAGAAACGGCAAGATCATACTGACCGGATACATAACGGATTTTACCGATACCATCGGTTTCAAGATGTTCTGCAGCCCTGAGGATATGGAAGTGTACCGTGAGGAGATACAGAAAGGGCAGTTCTACAGGATGAAGGGACTTGCAGAATTTGACTCGTATGCCAAGGAAGTCATGATATGCAGAGTGCTTGGCATGAAACACATACAGGATTTCCGGGTGCCAAGAATGGATACATATCCTGAAAAACGTGTTGAGCTTCACATGCATACCAAGATGAGTGAGATGGACAGTGTGGTTGACATAGAGACTATAGTGAAGCGAGCCAGCGACTGGGGACACCCTGCTATAGCCATCACGGATCACGGTGTTGTACAGGCTTTCCCTATAGCAAACCACACCAAGGGACTCAGAAAGGATTTCAAGATCATCTATGGTGTGGAGGGATATTTTGTAGACGATCTCAAGGATCTCGTAAAGAATTCCAGAAACCAGAATATTGATTCAGAGTACGTCGTATTTGATATAGAGACAACCGGACTTTCCAAGAAGCACAACAAGATCATAGAGATCGGTGCAGTCAAGGTGAAGGACGGTGAGGTGATTGATACCTTCTCTGAGTTCATCAATCCGGGCGTGCCGATCCCATACCAGATAGAGCAGCTTACATCGATCAACGACGACATGGTCAAGGATGCTCCTATGTCTGATGTCATTGTTCCAAAGTTTGTGGAATTCTGCGGAGACGACATAGTGGTCGCACATAATGCGTCGTTTGATACGGGATTTGTCAGAAAAAATGCTGAGGAGCTGGGACTTAAGTTTGACAACACGGTGCTCGACACCATGACACTCAGTCATATCCTGCTCCCGGAGCTTGGTAAATTTACCCTGGACAGAGTATGTAAAGAGTTGAAGATTGTAAATGCGCATCACCATAGAGCCATAGATGATGCGGAGGCTACATCAAAAGTATTTTTCAAGCTTATGGATATGATGAAGGATAAGGGTGTTAAGACCATGGACGATCTAAATGTATTGGGTAGTACATCTCCGGATGCCATCAAGAAAGCCCGAACGTACCATGGTATCATACTTGCAAAGAATGAGATAGGCAGGGTTAATCTGTACAGACTTATATCTGAGTCCCATCTGACGTATTTTGCAAGAAGACCTAGAATGCCGATGAGTCTCATAAACAAATATCGTGAGGGACTGCTCATAGGTTCCGCCTGTGAAGCCGGGGAACTGTTTCGTGCTATTGTTGACGATGCCCCGGATGAGGAGATAGTGAGACTTGTAAACTGGTTTGACTATCTGGAGATACAGCCGCTTGGCAACAATGAGTTCATGACAAGGGATGCAAAAGATCCAAAGACCATGGATGATCTGATCGGATACAACAAGAGGATTGTTGAGCTCGGTGAGATGTTCAACAAACCTGTTGTAGCTACGTGTGATGTGCATTTCCTCAATCCTGAGGATTACATATACAGAGCAATAATCATGAAGAGCAAGGGATTTGATGACGCAGATATGCAGCCGCCTCTGTATTTCAGAACCACAGAGGAGATGCTGGCGGAATTCCAGTATCTTGGAAGTGACAAGGCCAAGGAAGTTGTCATCACCAATACAAATCTGATCGCTGATATGATAGAGAGGATAGAGCCTGTCAGACCGGACAAGGCACCGCCTATCATCGAGAATTCTGATCAGACGCTGACTGATATATGTTACACGAAGGCACATGAGATATATGGACCGGATCTTCCACCTCAGGTTCAGGAGAGACTGGACAGGGAGCTTCATTCCATCATATCAAATGGATTTGCGGTTATGTACATCATCGCACAGAAGCTTGTGTGGGATTCAAATGACCACGGTTATCTCGTTGGCTCAAGAGGTTCGGTAGGTTCGTCATTTGTGGCGACTATGGCTGGTATCACGGAAGTAAATCCGCTGTCGGCACATTACATTTGTCCAAAGTGCCATTTTGTGGACTTTGACTCTGAGTTGGTAAAGTCGTACTCAGGAATGAGTGGATGTGATATGCCGGATCGCGATTGTCCGAAGTGCGGAACCCCGCTTATAAAGGAGGGACATGACATTCCGTTCGAGACCTTCCTGGGATTCAACGGAGACAAGGAGCCTGATATCGATCTAAACTTCTCTGGTGAATATCAGTCAAAGGCTCATGCATATACTGAAGTTTTGTTTGGTAAGGGCAAGGCGTTCAAGGCTGGAACCGTTGGCGGTGTGGCTGAGAAGACAGCATTTGGCTATGTGTACAATTACTTCAAGGATCACGCAAAGGAGAAACTTGAGGAAGAGGCCAAAGCGTCCGGAATGAGTGAGAAGGAGATCAAGAAGTATGCGGAGGAAAATGCAGTCGTTACCAAGAGGCGCTGCGAGATGGAGCGTCTGGCACTTGGCTGTACGGGTGTCAGGAGAACCACGGGACAGCATCCGGGCGGTATGATAGTTCTTCCGAGGCATGAGGAGATATATTCATTTACGCCGATACAGCATCCGGCAAATGATGTGAACAGTGATATCATCACGTCACATTTTGAGTACCACTCCATCGATCATAACCTGCTGAAGCTCGATATCCTGGGACATGATGATCCGACCATGATAAGGCGTCTGGAGGATCTGACAGGACTTGACGCCACAAAGATCAGGCTGGATGACAAGGATGTCATGGAACTTTTCCACAGCACCAAATCTCTGGGTATCACTCCGGAGGACATAAATGGTATACCACTTGGAAGTCTGGGTGTGCCTGAGTTCGGAACTGATTTTGCTATGCAGATGCTTATAGATGCCAAGCCTACATGTTTCTCAGATCTTGTGCGAATAGCGGGACTTGCACACGGAACCGATGTATGGCTGGGCAACGCTCAGGAGCTCATCAAGTCGGGAAAGTGTACTATATCTACGGCCATCTGCTGCCGTGATGATATCATGGTATATCTGATCCATATGGGACTTGACGCAGGACTTGCATTCAACATCATGGAGAAGGTTCGTAAGGGAATAGTAGCTAAGGGCAAATGCGACAAATGGGATGACTGGAAGGCGGAGATGGCTGCCCACGGAGTACCGGACTGGTACGTGTGGTCATGCCAGAAGATCAAGTACATGTTCCCGAAGGCACATGCTGCGGCGTATGTCATGATGGCGTGGAGAATTGCATGGTTCAAGGTCAATTATCCGCTTGAATACTATACGGCATTTTTCAGTATCAGGGCTGATGATTTCAGCTATGAGATGATGTGTTTTGGCAAGGAGCGAGTGCTGTATTTCATAAATGAGATCAGCAAGGTGGATAAGAGCAAGCGATCAGCCAAGGATGAAGGCAAGCTCAAGGATCTGAAGATAGTGCTTGAGATGTATGCCAGAGGCTATGATTTTGTTCCTATCGATATATACAAGGCAAAAGCGGACAGGTTCCAGATCATAGATGGCAAGATCATGCCTTCATTTGCATCCATAGAAGGAATGGGAGAGAAGGCTGCCCAGCAGCTCTATGACGCTGCCCAGAAAGGACCATTCCTCTCAAAGGAGGAGATCAATGAGCGTGCCAAGATAGGAAAGGGCACGATAGAGAAGATGAGTGAACTCGGAATCCTTGATGGAATGCCGGAGACTAATCAGCTGTCGCTGTTTGACTTTATGTAGATCATCAGTACGAATTAAATCAATAATCTGAAAAAACATTGCAATTTTATAAAAAAAGTGCTTGCATTCTGCTTTCGTTTCTGTTATATTAAACAGGTCGCAAGCGAAGCGGCAGGATACAAGCACATATGGTTCGTTGGTCAAGCGGCTAAGACGTCGCCCTCTCACGGCGAAAACAGGGGTTCGATTCCCCTACGAACTGCTAAGAACCTCAGGGTTCTACAATTTAATAATAAGACTATGGTTCGTTGGTCAAGCGGCTAAGACGTCGCCCTCTCACGGCGAAAACAGGGGTTCGATTCCCCTACGAACTGCTGAAAGCTGAAAATCATTTTGATTTTCAGCTTTTTTTTGCAATCAAATGTAAAATTCATGTAAAAAGTGCCTGACCCCATTGTTAGAGGTCACACGTGCTCCGCAATCTTGGTTACGCCCACATAGATCTGCGAGATCTTATACCATGTCTTATAGTCTGTGACTCCGGTGGCAGGGAGGTTGAAGATCTGCTGAAATTTCTTTACCGCATCCGCTGTGTTCTGTCCGTAGATGCCATCAACGGTCACTGTGCCGATGGCAGGGTAATTCAGTGCTATGCGGGCGAGCTGGCGCTGGAGCTGTGATACCTTGTCGCCGCTTGCGCCTATGGTCAGATCATAGCCCGGATAGGATGAAGGTATTCCGGCGATGGTCTCAGATGAGTTGATATATATGGTATCGCCGTAGTAATACCTGAGAATCTGGATGGCGGTGAGCCCATCGTCGGCTAAGGATTTAGAACCCCACTGCGTCATCCAACCGGGGCATGACACACGACGTCCGTCACAGTACTGGGTGAACAGCGGTTGGGATACATTGGGCTTTGACAGGTAGCTGGCGAATATCTCATCCACGATCTGCGATACATTCTCAAATATGGTGGCGCCGTACACCCATTTCTGGTCAAATGCTGTATTGCTGGTGATGGTGAAGTCATATCCCTTTCCCCTGTACCATTCCGTGTAGACCCTGTTCAGGGTAAATGACTGGATTGCCAGAACATTTGCACGGATTGCGGCATCCGGCCAGGTTGAATATATTTCGTTGCAGGCTACATTTTTGATGTAATCCTTGTATGGCACATAGTAGTCGGAAGCGGTGGAGTCTGACGGGGCGCCATCGTGGACTACTATGGTCTCAGGTATGACCACACGGCTTAGAACGATGCCACCGGATGGTGTCACAGGTTTTATCATGTCCTCGGCAATTTTTGGAGGATATTGTTTCCACAGTGTATGAGCGTCCAAAACAATTGGATTTACACTACTGCCGTCTTCGGGGGTCAGTTCAATGTTCTGGATTCCGTTCTCTCCGGGGAAGATCTGCACGCCAGATATGAAGCGGTCGTTGTATCCCGGAGCGGTTACGAGAACGTTGTATTCAGAATATGGCTGATTGTCTCCGGGTTCCATGCTGTACTCACGACTTGGAGCAGGAAGCTGATCGTCAATAGCGATCCCATTGTCGTCTGTCACAAATTCTCCAGATACAGCATCTGGGACGCCGGTGGGGCTTATGTACACGGATGCGCCTTGTACAGGAAAGAAATTGTTGTTAGTAATTTGAATTTTTAGTGAACCAACGTTATTTGTAATTGCCATTTTCAAATTCCTCATTTATAATTCTATTCGTAGCTGCCGGAAAAATACAGATTACAGACCGGATTACGGCAGTTACATCAGTAAAATATATGCAGATAATTTATTTATATTCGGAAGGAGACGGATAGGATATGGCATACTTTCCAATGTACATCAATCTTGAGGGAAAGAAAGTTATAGTTGTAGGGGGAGGTAAGGCTGCACTCAGAAAGATAAATTCGCTTCTCTATTTTGGGGCGAAGATTGCAGTTATAGCACCTAAGGTGTGTGACGAGATAAAGGCGATTAAGGGTATAAATGTACATGAGAGCAATGTTGCGCTGGACATACTGCAGAATGCGGATATAGTGGTTGCAGCCACAAGAAGGGCAGATATCAATGACAAGATAGGTAACTATTGTAAGGCCCAGGGCATTATGGTGAATGTGGCTGACAACAGGGAACTCAGCAGTTTCCTGTTTCCGGGCGTCATTGTCAGAGGTGATCTGGTAGTAGGAGTCACCACTGGAGGGAACAGCCAGGCTGTATCAAAACAGATCAGGAACATGATCGACAGGATGATACCGGAGGAGTACGATGTGCTCACAAGAAAGATGGGAGCGTACACAGAGCTTGCGAATGTGAATATTAAGAGTCCCGCACTTCGTGAGGAAGCTCTTGACGAGCTTGTCAAGGTGGCGCTTTCCAACAAATGTGTCCTTGATGACAAGAAGGCAAACAAGGTTCTTGACAAATATTATCGTGAGGATGCGGCCAGAAGAAATTCACAATAACCATGGGTATCTGTCGTTTATCACGATTTTACAATAAAAAACAGGCATGCATGTGCATATTTGTGGATATTTGCACTTGAATTATCTGATAATTATGATACAATAAATACGATTGTTATAGTATGAGCATGAGAGTGGGCTTCGGTCCACTCTTAATTATTGTTATAGGAAAGGTGGTCATATTACGAAGAGAGCGGATATTGAAGCGAAGACGGTTGAACTGGTAACTCCTATCATAGAGGCCAACAACCTGGAACTTGTGGACGTTGAATACGTTAAGGAAGGCAGTGATTATTACCTGAGGGTGTACGCAGATAAGGAAGGCGGCATCACGATAAATGACTGCGAGATAGTGAACAGAGCACTGGGAGACCTGCTTGACAAGGATGATTATATAGACGATGCCTATATACTGGAAGTCAGCTCTCCGGGACTCACAAGGCCACTCAAGAAAGAGAATGATTTCAAAAGAAGTATTGGCAAGCTTGTGGAGATAAAGACATTTGCAAAGGTGAACGGAGCTAAAGAATTTGAGGGAATCCTCAAGGCTTATGATGCCGATACAGTTACTATAGAGTATGAAGATGAGACAGAGATCGTGGTATCAAGAAAAGATATTTCTATGATACGACTTGCATTTGTATATTAGAATTAGAATAGGAGGATAAAAAGGTGTCAGAGATCATTGAAGCATTAAACCAATTGGAGAAGGAGAGGAACATAAGCAAAGATGTACTCCTTGAGGCGATAGAGAGATCGCTGAAGACAGCCTGCAAGAAGGATTTTGATACAGATGAGAATATAACAGTATCACTTGACAGAGAGACCGGTGAGTGTCATGTATATGCTGCCAAAGAGGTTGTTGAGGAAGTTGAGAATCCTGCATGCCAGATATCACTTGAGCAGGCAAAGATGATCAGCCGTCACTATGAGATTGGTGATACAGTAAACGTTGAGATCACCACAAAGAATTTTGGAAGAATTGCTGCACAGCGTGCTAGAAACGTCATTGTCCAGGCTATCAATGAGAACGAGAGAGCTGCTATATATGACCATTTCCATATGAAGGAGAGAGACGTTGTCACAGGAGTTGTTCAGAGACAGGTCGGAGACAGTGTGAATGTAAGCCTCGATGACAAGACAGAAGCGCTCCTTAAGCCATCAGAGATGATCGAGGGCGAGAAGTACGAGAGAGGCGACAGGATTAAGCTCTATGTCACTGAGGTAAAGAAGACAAACAGGGGACCAAAGATAACAGTGTCAAGAACACATCCTGAGCTTGTAAAGAGACTCTTTGAGAAG
>URJI01000074.1 GCA_900548215.1 uncultured Coprococcus sp.
TACTCTGTCACCAACTTTATGTCCCATGACAGCGCGGCCAATCGGTGATACATTGCTCACACGTCCATCAAGCACATCAGCCCTTACGCTTGTGACAACCCTGTATGTCTCTTCCTCGTCATCATCTTCAAAATATAAAGTAACTGTATTGTCAATACCAACTTCATCATCTGCTGAGGTATCCTCTATGACATCAGCAGTTCTGACAAGCCTGTCAAGGTAACGTATTCTTCTCTCGTTTGCATTCTTGTCCTTTTTCGCTGCGTAGTATTCAAAGTTTTCACTTAAATCCCCCTGTGCTCTCGCCTCTTTTACAGCTTCAAGCTTTTCCTTACGGACTACGCATTTTCTGTATTCTATCTCCTGTTCCATCTTCTCGATGTCTTTTTTTGTCAACTGCTTACCCATACAAAACGCCTCCAATTTAAAAGAACAGCCCATATATATCACTCTTAATAAGGAGCTGCACAACGTAACATGTGCTCATAAACTTCTACATAACACAATCACTTCTACATATATTATCACAAAACAAAGACAAAGTAAAAAAGAAACCCGGTTCTGACCGTTAAAAAGCCAAAACCGGGTAGATATTCATCTATAAAATATATGTGAGTCTTTAATATCCAACATCAACCACTGATTAGTTGTTGATGAGCTTGTCTGACTCGTTATTCCAGCTGTAGAGTGCTCTGATCTGCTCTCCAACCTTCTCTGATGGATGCTCTGAAGCAAGCTTTCTCATAGCCTTGAAGTGAACTTGACGGCCTGCTGGTGACATGTCAAGGAGGAACTCCTTAGCAAATGTACCATCCTGGATGTCCTTAAGGATCTGCTTCATAGCCTTCTTTGTCTCAGCTGTAACGATCTTAGGACCAGTTACATAATCACCGTACTCAGCAGTGTTAGAGATTGAATATCTCATTCCAGCGAAACCTGACTGGTAGATAAGATCTACGATAAGCTTCATCTCATGGATACACTCGAAGTAAGCGTTTCTTGGGTCGTAACCAGCCTCGCAGAGTGTCTCGAAACCAGCCTGCATAAGTGCACATACACCACCACAAAGAACTGCCTGCTCACCGAAGAGGTCAGTCTCTGTCTCTGTTCTGAATGTTGTCTCAAGAACACCAGCTCTAGCTCCACCGATTGCAAGTGCATATGCAAGTGCGATGTCAAGTGCCTTTCCTGTAGCATCCTGCTCTACAGCAACAAGACAAGGTGTACCCTTTCCAGCCTGGTACTCTGAACGTACTGTGTGTCCAGGTGCCTTAGGTGCGATCATTGTTACATCAACATCCTTAGGTGGCTTGATACAACCAAAGTGAATGTTGAAACCATGAGCGAACATAAGCATGTTACCTGGCTCAAGGTTTGGCTCGATATCCTTCTTGTACATATCTGCCTGTAACTCGTCGTTGATAAGAATCATAATTATATCAGCCTGCTTTGCAGCCTCAGCAGCTGTATATACCTTGAATCCCTGTGCCTCAGCCTTTGCCCATGACTTGCTTCCTTCGTAAAGACCAATGATGACATTGCATCCTGACTCCTTAGCGTTGAGGGCATGTGCATGACCCTGGCTACCATATCCTATGATTGCGATTGTCTTTCCATCAAGTAATGAAAGATTACAATCCTGCTGATAATAAATCTTTGCTTCTGCCATTTTCTTAATCCTCCTAAATTTGTATAAAATGACTTATATATTAACTACCACTTGGATAATTAAAAACATTGTTTGTGTATGACAGCTTAAACTAACCTCTCACAAGTCCTGTGAGACCTGTTCTGACAAGTTCAACTATCTCATGTCCATCAAGAAGCCTGAGAAAAGCTTCACACTTTGTTGTTGTTCCTGTCAGTTCTATAATAACTGATTCCTTTGAAACGTCAACTATATTTGCCCTGAAAATATCTGCCACTGAGATGATATCTTTTCTCTCGGATGGTGTGGCTTTTACCTTGACAAGTACAAGTTCCCTGCAAACTGATTTGCCAGATTCAAGTTCAACTATAGTTACTACATCTTCAAGTTTGTTAAGCTGCTTCTTTATCTGGATAAGACTTGCTTCATCGCCGCTCACCGCAACTGTCATTCTGGAATAAGCAGGATTCTCAGTCTCACCTACTGTCACACTGTCAATATTATAACCTCTTCTACTGAACAGTCCTGATACTCTGCTCAAAACTCCTGATGTGTTGTCAACCAGCAGTGACAATACAATATTACCCATTTATATGTACCACCTTTCAACTTGTCTCTTAAAATGTTCTAAATTATTATAGTTACAAACTTCTTTAATGTCAATTTATAACATGAATTTTGTCGTAATTTTTCATGTTTTTTTCACATTGTATCAAAAGAAAAATTGTCGGATTTACCAGCCAACTCCAAAAAAAGTTTCGTTAAGTTTAAAAAACACTTAATTTTTACTCTATCCCAAGAAGCCTCTTAACCACAAGGACGCAATCAGCAGCATCCTCAGAGTAGCCATCAGCACCTATCTCATCGGCATAGCTTTGTGTTATAACCGCACCTCCGATTATAACCTTACACGAAAGCCCTTTTTCTCTGACAGCCTCCACCACATCTTTCATCTTTACCATGGTGGTTGTCATGAGGGCGGAAAGGCCTATGACGCTCGCATTATTATTGATTGCCGACTCTATTATCGTGTCACATGGAACGTCCTTGCCAAGATCTATAACGTTAAATCCATAGTTTCTAAGCATTAAAACTACAAGATTCTTGCCTATGTCATGAATATCACCCTCAACGGTTGCCACAACTATAGTTGGCATATCTGAGCTGTCCTTGTCATTAAGAACCAGAGGACTTATCACTCCTATCGCCATCTCCATAGTTTCTGCGCTTGATATAAGTTGTGGAAGGAAGTATTTTTTCTTTTCAAACAGTTTCCCGACTTCATTTATTGCGCCGATAAGATCATTGTCAATAATTGACTGCGGATCAGTTCCTGAATCAAGGGCAGTATGGACATCACTCAGTATGGATCTTTTATTTCCCTTGAGTACATCTATGAATATCTGGCTTTTGCCATCCAGATCGCTGCCGGCTTTGCCGCCTGATGCTCCGCTTCCGGGTGCCGCTATATCAAGAGCTTTAACATTCTCAATATATCGCACATCACTCTCCTCTTTAAAGAGAAGCATATCCGAAGCGTATGCAGCATTCATAAGCATAGTCTGCGAAGGATTGGCTATAGCCATCGTGAGGCCTCGTTCTATGGCCATTGTAAGGAATGCAGTATTAACAAACATTCGCTCAGGCAGACCAAATGAAATATTTGAAAGACCACATATAGTAGCAAGTCCATTGTTGTAGCAATAGTTTATAGTTTTAAGACAGTTTATAGCTGCATCTTTTTGTGCTCCAACTGTAGCAACAAGGCCATCCACGACAACATCATTTTTCGTGAATCCCATCTCAAATGCTGTATGTAATACTGTATTTATGATATCTTCCTTCTCCTGTGAACTCTCTGGCAATCCTTTGTCAGACAGAGGAAGGAGTATGAACATCGCTCCATATTTTCTTACCAGAGGAAGAATCTCTTCCATCTTCACTTTCTCAAGTGATACAGAATTGACAAGTGCACGTCCTGGATAAATTCTAAGAGCAGCCTCCAGGACTTCCGGTGAACTTGAATCAAGGCAGAGAGGAAGGTTTACGGCCTGAGAAACCTGGTAAACTACTTTCAGCATCATCTCTCGCTCATTGATTCCGTTCATTCCCACGTTTATATCAAGTATGGAAGCACCATTTTCGACCTGTTCCTCCGCCATGTTCATGACTAGTTCCAATGAGCCTTCTCTAAGTTCAGCCTGAAGTTTTTTCTTTCCTGTTGGATTGATTCTCTCACCAACAACTTTAAATGGTGCGTCCAGATCTATTCTAAGCGAAGCTCTCTCTGACGATACACACCTGACATGTTCACAGCTTATCTCCGGGACAGGCATTTGTGCTGCCATATCTGAAAGTGCTTTTATGTGATCAGGTCTTGTACCGCAGCATCCACCAACCATATTCGCTCCGGCTTCTATGATCATCTTCATATCCTGGGCAAATTCATCAGGGGTCATGCGGTATACACTCTTGTCATCTATGAGTTCCGGCATGCCTGCATTTGGTTTTGCAAATACCGGAATAAATGCTATGCTCTTCATCTGTTTAACAAGATCGACCATCTTGTCAGGACCAGTGGAACAGTTGACGCCTATAGCAGACACTCCGAGATTCTGAAGAACGTTCACCGCCGTTACGGGGTCGGTTCCATAGAGAGTACGCCCATCCTCGTTGAATGTAAGACTTGCTATAATCGGAAGATCTGATATCTCATTTGCAGCGATCACAGCGGCTCTTGTCTCAGCAAGACTCATCATTGTCTCAACAACGAGAAGATCACAGCCACTTTCATCGAGAACTTTTATCTGCTCTTTATATACATCTACAAGTTCTTCAAACTGAAGTTTTCCCATAGGGTAAAGCATCTCGCCGGTCATTGTTATATCTCCGGCGACAAGACCATGCCCCGCGGCAGCTACAGCTTTTTGTGATAACTTCACAAGTTCACTATTCATCAGTGTGAGTTTTTCCGCCAGGCCATACTCGTTCAGTTTTATCCTGTTACATGTAAATGTCGGTGCATATAATATATCCGTACCCGCTTCAAGATAAGCGGTCTGAAGATCAACCATAACCTGTGGATGCTCAAGTATCCATTTCTCTGGACATACGCCAAGAGGCATTCCTGCATTCATTAGATTTGTGCCTGTAGCACCATCAAGTATAAGTATCTTTTCATCAAACAACCTGCGAAAATCAGTCTTGTTCATATCCGTTCTCCTCATATATCGATTTATTCAAGTCCTTCATCCACTATCCTGCCATCGCCATCGGCAGCCGCCGTTGCAAGCATATCGCACCTTTCATTTCCAGGATTCCCGGCATGTCCTTTTACCCATATAAATTCTACATTATGTGGCACTTTTGCAGCTAGAAGCCGTTCCCACAGATCACGGTTTTTTACAGGCTCATTTTTTCCCCGCTTCCAGCCTTTTTTTATCCAGCCTTCGATCCAATGGTTGTTGAAAGCATTGCAGAGATATTGCGAATCTGAATACAACTTTACATTGCAGGGTTTTATGAGAGCCTCAAGTCCCACTATAGCTGCCATAAGCTCCATTCTATTGTTTGTTGTCTTGATGTATCCCTGGCTATATTCTCTTTCGTGGACCTGCCCTTTTCCATCTGTATACTGCAGTACTGCACCATATCCTCCGGGACCATTTGGATTCCCTCTTGCCGATCCATCAGTGTAAAGTATTACATTCATCTAATATATCTCCATCTCTAAACTATTTTACGAACACAAAGTTTACAGTCTCTTTATAAAGCTGTCAATTATCTTTCCGAGCCGGCCTGCTGCTTCATCTCCTGCTGCTATGATATCCTCATGTGACAGTTTCCCGCCAAGACCTGCCGCCTTATTACAAATAGACGAAAGCGCAACAACTCTCATCCCCATATGTCTGGCAGCAATTGCTTCACATACAGTGCTCATTCCTACAGCATCCGCCCCAAGTCCTGCAAACATCCTGATCTCAGCAGGTGTTTCGTACTGTGGCCCCGTGACCTGAATATACACACCTTCTTTGAATGCGATAGAATTATCTTCGTAAGCCTTCCTGACTATGCCGCATAATTCAGTATCATATACATTAGTCATATCTGGGAATCTGACTCCGAGTTTGTCATAGTATCCGCATATGAGTGGTGACGGCACAAATGAGGAAATGTGATCATTTATCATCATGATATCTCCCGGTTCAAGATTATCTGATATACCGCCAGAAGCATTTGTCAAAAGAAGTTTGTCCGCTCCGAGCATGCCCATGACTCGGACAGGCATGACAACCTGATCCATACTATATCCCTCATAATAATGGACGCGTCCCTGCATGGCGAGAACCCTTTTGCCGTGAATAAATCCACTTACAAACCTGCCTGCATGTCCTTCTACGGTCGACACAGGGAAAAATGGAACTTCGTCGTAATCTATATATACAGGATCTTCTATGATATCAGCCATATGTCCAAGGCCACTCCCGAGAACAAGAGCGATATCCGGCGTATCACCGATTGCATCTGATATATAATAAGCTGCTTTTTCAAGTTGTTCATATGTAACCATCTTATCACTCCCATAAAACAAAACGAGGTCAGGATATTACACCTGACCAGGATCGTATTGATATTAACGGAGATGGAGGGATTTGAACCCTCGCGCCGGTTTCCCGACCTACCGCATTTCGAGTGCGGACCCTTCAACCTCTTGGGTACATCTCCAACTATATTAATAATAGCAGACTACAGGCATGCCCTCGTATGCTATATTAAACAATTTTTCTGCGGCGGACAATGGCAGGTTCACACATCCATGCGATCCGCTGTTCTTATATATATCACCGCCAAATGAACCTCTCCATGTTGCATCATGGAAACCAATTCCAAGCTCACCTATAAAAGGCATCCAATATTTTACAGGAGTCTCGTAGTCATCACCTATAAGAACTGCCGGTGTCTTGGTATAAAGTATGGTATATACACCTCCAGGAGTCTTGCAGTTATTTGAGATGCCTCCGGATACACAATCCGAATCCATAACGAGTTCACCGTCAACATATACATATATATGCTGTTGTCCAAAATCACACTCAATATATGTATCGCCGATATCGTCACCATCATCTTTATATACCGCTGCATAGCAGTCCAGAAGCGGTACTCTCTCTGCAGACTCTCCAGCTTCAAGAAGTTTTGTGAGCTCCTCTGTCTCGCCTTCCACATCTATCTTCCATCCATACCAAGTATTGTCCAGTGTAACAACACGGTCGTCATGTGTCCTGAAGTTTCTTGGTACACCGTATGTATCATATCTGGCAGCCATGTTTTCAACATATTCCTTAATTTTATCATGTGAAAATGTTATTCCATCTTTGCTGATAGTAAGCCAGTCGCCATAATCTTCGCTTGTCAGCTCCCATGATACTTGATCAATGCTGTATGATATCGTGAGTTCAAGAATCTTTGCAAGTTTTTCCTGCTCATCAACAATACTCTGGCTTTCTGATGTTATCTCAGGCTTTGCATATACATCAGTCTGATCCAGTTCAAGAAGCTTTTCGCCTTTGACAAGCGCCTCATCTATTATAACGCATAATTTATCAAAATCAATATAATTTCCTTTAGTTTCTGAAATAATAGTTGATTTACCATTCTGTATCGTCACATAAGCGTCTGTAGGCTTCTCCATATTCGCATCCTGTGTAAACGCATAACTGTGCAAAAGCTCTTTTAGTTTATTATCGTCATATTTCGCTGTGTAATAAAGATCATAATCCTTTTTCATGGTCATATAATATGGCCAGAGGAAACCGTTCTGTTTTTTTATGATCTGCCTGGCTGTAATGTTCGGCTGTATATCCAGAGCTATACTGTCTGGAGTTATGGTGTATTCCCGGCCTTCTCTCGTCTTAACCGTGAGAGAATAATCTTTTATGTACTCTGTGATAACATTATCAATTTCATCAAGTGTATAGAACGAGTAATCAACACCGTTTATATATGTCTTGTAATTGTAATGGAACATGAACCATACAGATATAGAGATATATGTACATACTATAACCGCAACAAGCATGATAAGTATGATCTTGCACACTTTTGGCATTTTTTTCTTTTTTCTGCCTTCATCAACGACAGAATCAGTATATGGCTGTATGCTGCCTTGATCTGATGTGGTGGTGTTTGAAGATACGGTATCAGGTGTAAATACCGGTTCAGAATCGTTTTCTGCAGTGCTCTTATCAGCAGTGCTTTCTTCAACAGTGCTCTCTTCTGGCGAATCCGACGAATTCTGTCCCCATATCATATCCTCCGGTCTTGCCTGCTTGTCATCTTCATTTTCCCATATCATCTTATCGGTATCCGCAGCACCGCATGCGCCTTCAATCTTCTCATCATCCATATTGTTCATATTAGTACACATTCCCCTTCATACACATAATTCCAAGCGGACTTATGTTCAATACAATTACTATATATTGTATCTAATTATAATGCAACTCTTAAATATCTTTAAATATTGTGTAATAACGTCACAGTCAGTACAAATTGATCGTAACAAGATCAGGCTCGTTGTTCACCCTTATCTTAAGCGTGTGTATTCCAAGCCCCGCACTGACTATCAGCCTGCTTTTGCCGCATTCATACATTCCTTTATAGTATTTGGGAAAGAACTTTATCATCGGTGAGATAAAGCCGCCAAGATATGGCAGAATCATCAATCCACCATGTATATGCCCTGAAAGTGACAGGTCAGCCCCCCATGCGGCATATTCTTCAAAATAATCAGGATCATGCCCAATCAATATATTATAGGCTTTATCGTCAGCTTTTCCTATCTCGCCTGCAATATACGAATCCGGCATGTATAACTTCTTGAACCTTCTGTAAAATTCCGGTTTCATATCAAGGCCATATATCTTGAGATTATATTTCTCAAGATATATGCTGTCGTTTATGAGCCATGTCACATTATCCTTTGTATTGTTATATAACCTTTCCCACATATCCCCATACTGTGGATATATCGAAGTTCTCATCTCATGATTGCCTTTTCCAATATATACCGGATACTTACGTCCAAGATCATTGAGCAGTTCAGATGCTATATCAACGGTTTTCCCCGGTTTACCAACTATCATATCGCCAGCTGATATGATCATATCCGGCTTTATAAGGTCTATTTTTTTTATGAGATCTTTATTATGGTCTCCAAACTGTGCATTGTGCAGGTCAGAGATCATAACTATCCTGATATCTTTTCGTATTCTTTTGTCATGTATTCTATAATTGGAAAACGATATCGTTCTGTTCTCTTTGTGGCTTTCTAACAGAATGTTTATCAATGTAATAAGTGCAAGGATAACAACTATAGCTATAAAATACTTCATAACTTTCTCCTTATAGTCTAAAAAAATTCTTAAGCGTATCTGTAAATGCAAATCCTATATCCATGGCTTCCATGTTCTCATCCGCCTGAATATCTACAGAACCCATGAGTCTGTCCTTTACACGGTATTCAACTGTGCACAGTACATCGCCTATGTGCACAGGCGCCTTTACTTTCTTATCAATGATTAGCTTCTTTTTCACATCATTCTCTGATTCACCGTCAAGCAATATGCCCTCAAAACTTAGTCCGCTTTTTATTTTAACATAATCCCCCCGTCCATTGTCCACACTTATTTTTTCGTCAGTAAAGACTTCTTTATCAACATATTTTTTACATCTGGAATATCCAAAATCAAGGAGTGTGCAGGCATCATCATTTCGGATATCTTTGGTCTCGCCGCCCATAATTACGGCGATAAGCTGGATCCCATCCCTGTCCGCAGTTGCTGACATGCAATATTTCGCAGTGCTTGTATATCCGGTTTTAAGTCCAGTGGCACCCGTGTACATATTCAGAAATTTGTTTGTGTTCACAAGGTCAAACTGGCTTTCTCCCCTGGCTGTTTTATGTATTATTGAATCCATCCATATACCTGAATAGTCTAATACCTGTGGGTATTTTGTGATAAGTTCACGCGACATAATTGCTATATCTCTGGCTGACATCTCATGCCCCTCCACATCAAGACCACATGCATTTCTAAATACAGAGTTTGTCATTCCCAGTTCCTCTGCTTTCTCATTCATCAAATTGACAAATGCAGTTTCTGATCCTGCGATTTTTTCAGCCATTGCAACCGCCGCATCATTGCCAGATGCTATGATTATGCATTTTATCATATCTTCTACTGTCTGCTTCTCGCCCATCTCAAAAAAGCACTGAGAGCCACCCATAGATGCCGCATGCTGACTGACGACCACTTCATCATCTAAGTCAAAATCCCCTTTATCAATTGCTTCAAAAGTCAGCAACAGTGTCATAATCTTTGTGACAGAAGCTGGCGCCATAGCCCTGTCACAATTTTTTTCGAATATCACCTGCCCTGTGGAAGCTTCCATAAGAATACAGCTTGGTGACTTCACTCCAATCTGCGTGGTATCTTCAGTTTTTTCATCTAAAACTGTGCTATAGGTATTAGATGTTATTGGTTTTATATCATTTGCTACGCTAGTATTATTTACCTCATATCTCACATGATCAGGATATCGTGATTCCGCCCTGGCTGCAGCTCCACTGCACATAAATAAAACCGCCAGCAGAATCGTCAGCATCGTACTGTTCAATTTTTTGATAACATATCTCATATAACAAGCTCCCATCGCCGTTATTCTTTTTGTAATTATATTCACAAATGTTGTTGCTTTATTCTCCTTTAATTGCGTGCATTTTTCATTATTTTAAATATAATAAATATTCCTTTATTTTGTTTTTTGTATCTGTTATAATTTTAAGTCAGAAAATAAGGAGGACATGTTTCATGAGTATGAAATTAGTTAAACGAGTACCGACTGGCGATGAAATCAAGGAACTATACCCTCTGTCAAGCGAGTTGAAAGCCATCAAAGCCAGAAGAGACGAAGAGATAAGAAAAGTATTTGTAGGTGATGATGACCGATTTATATTTATAATTGGACCTTGTTCAGCAGACAACGAGGATGCTGTATGTGATTATCAGACACGTCTGGCAAAGGTTGCAGACGAAGTTAAGGATAAGATCCTTGTTATACCACGTATATATACAAACAAACCAAGAACAACCGGTGATGGATACAAAGGAATGCTCCATCAGCCAGATCCTACAAAAGCATCTGATATGCTGGAAGGTCTATATGCTATACGTAAAATGCACATAAGAGCCATCAAAGAAACCGGTCTTACAGCGGCCGATGAGATGCTCTACTCCGAGAACTGGCAGTATGTGGATGACATACTCTCATATGTCGCTATAGGTGCCAGATCCGTTGAAGATCAACAGCACAGACTTACTGCAAGCGGAATGGATGTCCCTGTTGGAATGAAGAATCCTACCAGTGGTGATTACAACGTCATGATGAATTCATGTATAGCCGGACAGCACCATCATACATTCCTGTATTCAGGATGGGAGGCTCACACCGACGGCAACCCTCTCACTCATTGTATTCTTAGAGGAGCACTTAACAAACATGGTCAGTCTATATCAAACTACCACTATGAGGATCTCAGGCTTCTTGCAGATACATATAAGAAGTTTGACCTTGTCAATCATGCATGTATTGTTGATGCTAACCACAACAATTCTGGCAAGAAGTTTATAGAACAGCCAAGAATAGTAAAAGAGGTTATACACAGCAGAAACTATGATCCTGAGATAAAGAGCCTTGTAAAGGGAGTTATGGTTGAGAGTTATATCGAAGATGGAAACCAGTCTGTAAACGGTGGGTGCTACGGAAAGTCTATCACTGATCCATGTCTCGGATGGGACAAGACAGAGAGACTTCTCAAGGAGGTTGCAGAGCTTCTGTAATTGCAAATAGAGTCTGTGTATTTATGCAACAACATAAAGGCATTAAAAAACAGTCAACTGTGATCTTCACAATTGACTGTTTTCTTTTTATCATTACTCTGCTTTGTTATACTGTTCACAGAGTTTTATCAGAATGCGCCTCCCGAGTGGCACATCCCCCATCATCTTAAATTTCCCTGTAGTATATGCATATATCGGATCGACCACTTTACTGAGTAATCGAGAAAAAACAGGAGTTGTAAATACATATTTTACATTATATTCACCATCTTCAGTATATCTGACACCGGCAACATGATCCCTTATATCTATGTAGAACACCCCACTATCAGCACCAATCAGATTGAACTGAAGACTGCAATCTTCTGTATCTTCCCAATCAACCAGATTCAGAATGCCGTCGATATACTGCGCACACTCTGAATATGTCATATAATACTCCCTTTATATTATATTGTTTACATCTTATAAGAACTCAAAATCGTCCTCACCCTCATCACCATCACCGATGAGTACCTGATTACGCTTTACTCCTTCTTCTACTTCACCAACAATAAGTTCTTCCTCTTCTTCCTCCTGAGCTGCCTGAGCGCTCTTGCCTGTGAATGCAGCAGGCTTTGGCTCTGCTGTCTGAGCTGACTTTGGTGTCATCTTAAGCTTCTGAGGAGCGTCTCCGCCCTGTGACTTCATCTTGAGCTTTGTGATAGGATCAGCCTCAACTGATGCAGCTGCAGCTTCAACCTTATCAGCAGCCTCAGAAATCTTGGAGCTTGAACCACTCTTGAGTGTCTCCATCTCCTCTTTCAGTTTTGCAAGTTCAGCTTTTGCGTTTGCTATTACTTCATTAGCCTTCTTCTTGGCATCGTTGATTATCTTGTTAGCCTCAGCGTTTGCAGCGTTGGCCTCCTTCTTTGATCCTGGAGCTGCCTGTTCAAGCTGCTTTTCAAGTTCATAAATCTTAACGCTGTTCTCCATGAGGCTCTTCTTTGATACTTCATTCTCTGATTCAAGTGCAGCACACTTTGTCTGAAGTTCAGCATAGTCTTCTGCTACGGAGCGAATAAAACTATTAACCTCATCCTTATTATATCCAAATAGTCCCTTTTTAAAGGTTTTAGATTCAATCTGATCTTTCGTCAACATTACATAGTTCTCCTTTTTTCAGTATTAATTGGGCCTATGTCTCACAAAAGTCCCATTTGTAATTATATTAACAAATATGGATTTTTTCAACAATAATGTAAAAATTTATAAATATTTTCGATTGTGCCGATATTTTTTCAGCAGATATTTCCTGATTACAGTTCATTGCTGTCAAGTAATATGGTAAATGGTCCATCATTCGACAGATCAACCTTCATATCAGCGCCAAATTCACCATGTTCCACAACTGGAACAAACTCGCGGCACTTTGATATAATATATTCGTACATCTCGTTGGCCATATCAGGCGCACCCGCACCTGTAAATGATGGCCTGTTGCCCTTCCGGCAATCTGCGCACAAGGTAAACTGTGAAACGATCAGGAGTTGGCCGTTTACACTGTTTATGTCAAGATTCGTCTTGCCGTTCTCATCGGCAAATATCCTCATCTTCACAAGCTTGTTTATCATCTTGTCAGCAATCTCTTTGGTATCCGAATCGTATACTCCGACAAAAACCAGAAAACCTTTCTGTATGCTGCCAATCACTTTGCCATCCACCTCTACTGATGCGTGATTTACACGCTGTATAACAAATTTCATTTTACGGATCCTTTCATAATCTTTTTACAGACTATTTTTTCAACAATATCATTTTGACAGTTATTTTCTGGTCGTACTATCTGTCCGACATACTTATCGCTTCAACTGCAACACTGCCACCTCTTACAACTTCTATCCTGTTAGGAAAGCTCTCCTTGAACAATTTTATGGCATTGTCATTCTTTGCATCAGTCTGAACGCACTCTACAAGAACAGATTTCTTATTATAATCTGTTATCTTATAACCAAATGCATTAGCAATACGGAAAACCTCATCCTTGTCTTCATTTGAGCAGCTATTGACCTTGACAAATAAAATCTCGTTGTTGTGGATGGCTATATCAGTGTAGTCAACCACCTTGATAACCTCAACACTTCTGTTGAGCTGCTTTTTCACCTGCTCAAATGTCCTGTCATCACTGGTGAAACCGATGGTCATTCTGGA
>URJI01000075.1 GCA_900548215.1 uncultured Coprococcus sp.
CAATTGTATTCCAATTGTCATCAAGTATCTGATACGCAGCGTATTTGTCTACAAGCGGTACGTCCGCCAATCTTGCAAATATATCATCTCCTATCACCGCCTCTTCCTTTGAAACCTGTACAGTTTCCATGCCGGTGATCAGCTTATTTCGGAGTACATCATCAAAATCTGCAAACGAATCCGTAAACTTCTTTCTGAACCGCTCTATATCAGCACTGTTCTCTATCTCTTTCTTAACATTCTCCACCTTCACACTGGAATAAGGCGTACCATCACCAGCAAATAACAGATCTCTAAGTTCCGGAAATGCATCCCAATACATGGACAGCTCATCTATCTCCGCATTCGGGATTCCTCCCATCATGCTTGCATATATATCCCATGATTCTGCATTTTCCGAAGAATCCACATACCTTGGGATGTTCAGATTGTATTCATTTGCACGTATTTCTGATCTGCTTACAACCTTTGAATACTTATCTGCATTTTTTCTGGATATATATGTGTCAACAATACGCTTTATATCCGATGCCTGAAGCTTATTATTTTTGCCCTCTTTGACATACCCCTTTGAGGCATCAATTATAAGAACATCATTGTTATCTCTCTGCTGCTTTAAGACCATGATGATCGTTGGTATGCCAGTTCCAAAGAATATGTTTGCAGGAAGACCAATTATCGCATCGATATTATTTTTCTCTATAAGGTTTGTCCTTATGCGCTCCTCCTCGCCACCTCGGAACAACACTCCATGAGGAAGTACTATAGTCATAATGCCATCCGGCTTAATATGATACAGGTCATGCAGAAGAAATGCATAGTCCGCTTTGCTTTTTGGTGCAAGTCCATATTCACTGTATCTCGGATCCAGCTCCTTGCCTTCAGGAGTCCACTGCTGCGAATATGGCGGATTGGAGACTACTGCATCCACACGCAGAACAGGTGGATAGCTTTCGAGATCTATCGGCCAGTCATCCTCCAGCGTGTCCGCATTTCTCGTAAATATATTTGACGGATTTATCCCCCGCATTACCAGATTCATTCTGGTCAGATTGTATGTGTTCTCCTTAAGCTCCTGTGCATAATATCTTATACTGTCACGGCTCATGTACTTTGACGCACTATGTCCTATATTGATAAGCAGTGAACCCGAACCCGAAGTTGGATCATATATTGCAATATGCTCTTTGTCCTTCAGGTGATATGCAACAATCTCCGACATCAGAAGTGACACTTCGTGTGGGGTATAGAATTCCCCGGCCTTTTTTCCGGCATTTGCCGCAAAATTCGATATCAGATATTCATATATGAATCCCAGTACATCATACCCCTGCTTCTCGTCCATCGGTATATCCTTGATGAGCTGAAGCAGATCGCTGATAGCCTTTGTTCTGGCATTGCTAGTCTCTCCAAGCTTTGACAATCCGGTCTGAAGTGTCTCAAATACTCCTGAAAACACTTTCTTATGCGAATCATTTATAAGACGCTCAAATGCCGACAAAGCATCTGTTACATTGGATGCATCAAAATCGCGCCCCATACTGATCCATGTTGAAAACAGGTTTCTGTATTCTATAAAATAGCCCAGATTGTGACGGCACTGTTCCACAACCTCTTTGTCTTCTTCTACAAGCTCCGGAAGATCACCATCCTCCCAATCATTCTTTTTCAGATATTCAACCTCTCTGTCAGACAAAAACTTGTAAAATATAAATCCTAAAATATAATCCTTGTACTCATTTGCCTCTATCTTTGAACGCATCTTGTTCGCAGATTCCCATATTCTTGAGGCAAGCTGCTGTTTGTTCATCTCTCTCCTCCTATCACCTTGTCACTCTCGTTCTCTCCACTGCGTCCTTCCAGCCTGCAAGGAGCGTCTCCCTCTTATCCTCGGTTATCCCCGGCTCAAATCTTCTGTCGGCCTTCCAGTAGCCCTTGATCTCATCCAGACTGTCATAGTAGCCAACAGCAAGTCCAGCCAGATATGCAGCACCCAGAGCTGTTGTCTCCGTAATCACAGGCCGCACTATCTCGGCATTCTCTATATCCGCCTGGAACTGCATCAGAAAGTTGTTGGCGCTTGCACCGCCGTCCACTCGCAGGCTTGTAATTGAAAGTCCTGCATCCATCTCCATAGCCGCAAGAACATCCGATGTCTCATATGCCAGCGATTCGACTGTCGCCCTGACAAAGTGCGCCTTATTTGTTCCCCTTGTAAGGCCGAACACTGCCCCTCTGGCGTACGCATCCCAGTAAGGAGCGCCAAGTCCCGTAAATGCAGGTACCACATATACACCATTACTGTCCGGCACAGACAGAGCAATGCGCTCAGTATCCGCAGCATTGTCTATGAGCTTCATCTCATCCCTAAGCCACTTGATGGCTGCTCCAGCCACAAACACACTTCCCTCAAGCGCATAGCTGACTTTTCCGTCAAGTCCTATGGCTATGGTGGTGAGAAGTCCCTGCTGTGAGTCAACTGCCTTATCGCCTGTGTTCATGAGGAGGAAACAACCCGTTCCGTAAGTGTTCTTCACATCTCCTGCCTCAAAGCAGCACTGACCGAACAGCGCAGCCTGCTGATCTCCGGCAACTCCCGCTATAGGCACCTCACCGCCAAATATCTCTCTGTCCGTGTATCCATATATCTCACTGGAATTTCTCACTGCCGGAAGCATGCTCTCCGGGATGTTGAACTTTGCAAGCAATTCCTTGTCCCACTCCAGTGTATGAATGTTGAAAAGCATGGTACGCGATGCGTTCGTGTAGTCCGTTGCATGGACTCTTCCGCCTGTGAGCTTGTATATAAGCCATGTGTCAACAGTTCCGAACATCAGCTCCCCCGCCTCTGCGCGCTCCCTGGCTCCCGGCACATTGTCAAGTATCCACTCTATCTTCGTTGCAGAGAAATACGGATCAACTATCAGTCCCGTTTTCTCCCTTATCACCTTGTCATATCCTTCAGCCTTAAGCTGTTCTATCCTGTCCGCAGTTCTCCTGCACTGCCACACTATGGCGTGATACACCGGATTGCCGGTCTTTCGATCCCACACTATGGTTGTCTCTCTCTGGTTGGTGATTCCTATGGCGGCTATGTCCTCGGTGCGGATTCCCATGGTTTCCCTCGCCTCCATCATCACCGACATCTGAGTTGCCCATATCTCCATAGGGTCATGCTCCACCCAGCCGTTATTCGGGAAATGCTGGGTGAACTCTTTCTGTTTCACTGAGCATATCCTTCCCTCTTTATCAAATATTATCGCCCTTGAGCTGGTCGTTCCCTGATCCAGCGCCATTATATAATCTGCCAAATTGCCCTCCTATTAACACGGACGCTCGGTTCTAGTGTTTTGCAACCAAACTGATGGGTATGCCTTCTCAGGGGACGCTCCCGCTCGTTTCGCCCTGCAGCGGTACTAAGATGCTGCTTAGCGCACCATCTAAGGACCGGCGGGCTCAAATGCCCCTGCGAAGGCATACCCATCAGCTTGGTTTATATACACTGTTAAGCCTCGCTGTTCTCCGTAATTATGTATGGTTCGTCGTGCAATTTTGCCCTGACAAACCTTTTTTCCTTCTTCCTTTTAAGTATCTATCAAATAAGCCAGAATCAAATAGTTCAGCTTAATTGTTTTGATCAAATTTTCTCAATCATTTTTCAGATAATTCTCTCTCAGATGTTCATTCACCCTCTCAACCTCTGCCTTGAAGTCCCGTGAGGACATGCGGATCGCGCCCTGCCCCATGGTGACTATCTGCTCCAGTCCGTCCGATGTGACCACAGTGACCTTGTGCTTTCTCGCAAGCTCATGGGTGAGCTTTTCTATGTGCGCATCGGCAGTCTCGCCTTCTTTTGTGTACACTACCTCTATATCGTCATATGGGAATCTCTCCCCCTTGTTGTCCTTCACCTTGTAGCCGTCAAATACCACTATCAGATGACAGTTCATATATCCCTGATAGTTCGACAGGATATCCATGAGCTTACCTCTCGCGGAGTCTATATTGTGCTCCGACAATTCCCGAAGTGTATTCCACGCAAATATGACGTTGTAGCCATCCACTATGACGTAGTCCTCGCCACTCTTTCTGCGCTTGAATGCTCCGGGTGTTGCTATTCCCCTATCGGCTGGCCTGCTGCCCACAAGAGGCCCATTCCCGGGCTGTCTGTCTCTGGACTGACTCTTATTATACTGTCCATTTCCGCGATATCCCGAACTTGAAGTATCTCCTGCTGCACCAGCAGACGCGACGCCTCCGGCTGTGCCTTCTGTCACACCACCGGCTGCTGTTCCATTTACTTTATACTCAGATGTAGTTCTCCTGAATCTTCCGTTCAGTGCCACATCCTTATCCTTGTAATCTCCGCCAAATGTCCTTGCAAATATCTCGCTGAGTTCCTCGTCCGTGATGGACATATCCGACACGCTCTTTCCCGGTCTGTTCACCGGAATATCCATAGCATCGCCATCCTCTGTATAACCCAGCTGACCTGAGATCTCAAATCCCGGATCCTCCTTCACATGCATGTTCTCATACACATCGTACCAGTCAACCAGATAACCTGCACCGTGAGCGCAGAATACCGATGATGATGGATTAAACCTGTCAAGCTCAGGATCATAATGTCTTTCAGCCAGAACCTCTTCGGTGTTGTGGCATGGCTGATAGCCGTCTATATCCACCTGAAGCCTGCCTGTACCTCTGGAAAATGCCGTGAGCTCACTATAATACTCTCTCATAGTGTATACTGGTGCATGTCCAGTGATAACCGTTGTCTCACCGGATATATCCTGTCCGTCCATGCTGCCGCTCATCTTCACTATATCAGCAAGCACTCTGCCCGCATACTCCTGCGGTACCTCTATTTTAAATGCATACACCGGTTCAAGCAATACACTTTCTGCCATCATAAGTCCCTGTCTCACAGCCCTGTATGTCGCCTGCCTGAAATCACCACCTTCGGTGTGCTTCTGATGCGCCCTGCCTGCAGTGATAGTTATCTTCATATCCGTGATCGGGGATCCCGTCAGCACCCCTCTGAATTCCCTTTCCTGTAGATGGGTCAGGATCAATCTCTGCCAGTTCTTGTCCAGAACATCCTCGCTGCAAATGCTGTCAAAGCACATGCCACTGCCATTCTCCATAGGTTCAAGCAGCAAATGTACTTCAGCATAGTGTCTGAGCGGTTCAAAGTGTCCCACTCCCATGACCGGAGCTGCGATCGTCTCCTTATATGATATTCTGCCCTGACCGTACGTGATGGCTATGCCAAATCTGTCTCTGACCATCTGCGCCACGACCTCCAGCTGCACCTGTCCCATGACCTTGATGTATATCTCACCGGCTGCCTCATTCCACTGCACCTGAAGCAATGGATCCTCCTCCTCAAGCTGTCTGAGCTTTGACACCATCGTGACCGCATCCACATCAGTCGGGTACATGACCTTATAGCTGAGAACCGGCTCCAGACTTGGGAGCTCTCCATCCGGGCAGGCACCGATTCCCTGTCTGCCGTAGGTATTCACCAGTCCCGGAACAGCACATACACAGCCCGCAGTGACATGATCCACCATGTCATACTTTGCGCCGGAGTATACCCTTATCTGATTTACCTTTTCAAGTGTTTCCTCGCCTTGTCTGCCTGTAAGCGTGAGTACATCTTTTAGTCTCAAGGTCCCCCCTGTGATCTTCATATAAGTCAGCCTCTCTCCTTTGTCATCACGGCCAATCTTAAATACCCTCGCGCCAAATTCATCCGTTCGCTGAGGCTCAGTCACATATCTGTTCATTCCATCCAGCAGCTCAGCCACACCATCATTTTTAAGTGCCGAACCAAAATAACAAGGAAACAGCTTTCTGTCCGATATAGCACACACCACGTCAGATTCTGCATTTGCCCCTGTTTCAAGAAATCTCTCCAGCATGTTCTCATCGCACATGGCTATGTGTTCGCCAGCATCTTCACATAAAAAATCGACACAGCCATCACTCAGTCTGTGTCTGATATTGTCCATGAGGTACTCCCTGTCATACCCCGTCATGTCCATCTTATTTACAAATATAAATACAGGAATCTCATATCTCTCAAGCAGTTTCCACAGCGTCTCCGTGTGGCTCTGAACACCGTCCATGCCATTGATTACCAAAACTGCATAATCGAGGACCTGAAGAGTCCTCTCCATCTCCGTTCCGAAATCCACATGTCCTGGAGTATCAAGCAGTGCTATATGCATATCACCAAAGTTAAGCTCCGCCTGCTTGGAAAATATCGTGATTCCCCTGTCCTTTTCCTGACTGTCCGTGTCAAGATATGTATCCTGATGATCCACACGTCCAAGCTTTCTTATCCTTCCAGTCTGGTAGAGCATCGCCTCGGAGAGCGTGGTCTTGCCTGAATCAACGTGGGCCAATATGCCTGCGACTATATTCTTCATATGTATCTTTTCCCTTCACCCGCCAATATATATCACCTGCCACGCGTCTTGCTGACCATTGATATATATCGGTTCTTTATAAACTCATTTATCGGTTCAGCTATGAGTCTGTATCCGCCATGCTATCGTCATCCGGAATTCCCTGTTTTTCATTCTGCGCCGCCTTATATCGCTTGAACCTCTTGAAAAATATGGCTGTAAATGCACCTATGATAAAAGGGAACATGAATGTGGCAAATCTATAGAGAAGTGCCATGGCTCCGGCCGCAGCAGCCCCCACAAGTCCCGAGTAGATCGCTGTCATCACAAGCTCACTCGATCCGATTCCGCCCGGCATAGGAATGACTGCCGCCAGCATGACACTCATTGCTGTTATACCTATTGACGTGATGATATTCATATCACATGCGTTGTGGCACACTATGTATGGTATCGAGAACCAGCATGAGAATTTGCATATATCAAGCAGCATGACTACCACTATAAGCCACGGTTTCTTAAGTACAACCCTGGTGGCATCCTCCATCATGGCTGTCTGCTCACTTAAACTGTCAATCAGCTTTGCAAATCGTCCTTTAAACAAAGCATCAGCTTTTTCGAGAAGCCATCTGAGAAATCTGTGAAACGGTGGCCAGCACGCAAAGAGCACTATCGCCATCGTTATGAGTATGGTCGCTATAACTCCAAGGACAACATATGAACTGTATTTGCCAAATACTCCAAGCATATATTCTCTGTTTGCAAGAAACAATGCCACCGCCATAACACATATGGTCATCTTGTGTATCGCATAGTCAATAGAGTACAGACCAAGTGCCTTCGACGGCTGTATTCCGCAGTGCTTCATGAACAATGTGGATGCCACTATTGTACCGCTCCCAAGCGTTGACACCCTGTAAAATGACACAAAATACGTCATAATATTTGCATCGAAAAATGTCATATCGTTCTCCACCTGTCGCATGAGGATAAACGTTATGCAGCTCTCTATCACTCCGTATAAAAGCGTCGCTCCAAGAATGGCTGCCACAACCACAGGGCTTGTCTTTACAAGCTGCGACAGTATAGGGCCTGCCATGTCCCTGAACACATATATGATAAGTCCGACCAGCACCAGCACACACAACCATTTTATAAGTGTTTTCTGTCTATCTGATAGTTTTTTCATAGTCTTGTATTCCTTTTCTCCTAATATCAATTCATTCAGATCGGTCTTATCCCAATCTACCCGCCATCTCAAATGCACCGGCAACCAGCTGCTGCCGCGCATACTGATCTCCTGTTTCGTACAATAGATTAACAAGCTAAAGTGAAAAAAACAAGCATATGTTATTTCATTCTGACATAATAGGTAGATTTGCCTGTACCGCCTCTGCCTATATCGCCCTCTTTTACAAGTTTTCTGAGTGCTCCCTCTACCGAACTGATGCTGAGGGTCGGACAAAGTTCCATTATATCCTGCTTTGTAAACTTTCCTATTTTCAGCAGTATCGCTTTTCGCACCATCTCAATCGCCGGCAGCTTTTCCTCTACAATTGCAAAGCGCTCCTCAAAATCCTTATAAGCAGCAAGTATCGTTCCAAGGAGATACTTTATAAACGGAATCACATCCTCCGTGCCCTCATGCCAGCCTGCCTGCGTTTTTCCAAGTGACTCATAATATAACTCCTTATTTCCTGCGATCTTAGCCTCAAGGGAAATATACTTTCCAACATAGAATCCACTTCTATATAACAAAAGCGTTGTGAGCAGTCTGCTCATTCTGCCATTGCCATCATTAAACGGGTGTATGCACAGAAAATCATGTATGAAAACAGGAATGACGATCAACGGCTCCACCTCGAAATTACCGATCACCCTGTTGTATTCCCCACATATCCTGTCCAGCGCTTCCGGTGTCTCAAATGGAGCCATCGGCGTGAACAGGACTTCCGTATGCCCATCAGGATGAGTTGCGCTGATATAGTTCTGCACCGTCTTTGTTCTTCCTGCAAATGGGTTATTCATATAACTGTACAACATCTTATGCAGCTGAAGTATATAATTCTTAGTTATAGGTATCGCATCAAAGCTTTCATGTATAACCCCCAGCACATCCCTGTAACCTGCTATCTCTTCCTCGGCTCTGTTCTTCGGTGTGGTCTTCTCCTCAACCAACTGCTTTATTCTTGTATTTGTTGTGACTATACCCTCTATAGCATTGGATGCCTCCGTGCTCTGGATCTTTGCTATCTCCACAAGCTTATCCAGTTCATCTGGACGCTGTCTTAAATACAGTTCCTGTTTACCTGCATATCTATATATTGCAGCTATGAGCCCAAGCACTTCAGAATCCCATTTTTCTTCTTTTATTTTACTGTAATTAAAAGTTCTCATTCCCTTAATCCGCTCCTTTTTCCCTTAAATACTAGCACATTTTAAGGGAAAGTCAACCCAATTAAGGACATTTCCCCTCAAAGTTCTATCAGTTTTAAGGTTATCCAATTGTATACTATTTATGCAGCTAATTAAGGGCACTTTCAAAAAAGCCACCACATCAAAACACGATGTGGTGGCTTTTTCATATAAATTCTATATCACAGCAATTACTATATATCCATTTAGCCGAATAACGGAGTTGAGTAATATCTGTCTCCACTGTCTGGAAGAAGAACTACGATGTTCTTGCCTGCATACTCAGGGCGCTCTGCGATCTGCTTTGCTGCAAAGTAAGCTGCACCTGATGAGATTCCTACGAGGATTCCCTCTGCTGATGCGATCTCCTTTGCTGCTGCAAATGCGTCATCATTCTCAACGGCGATGATTTCGTCATATACCTTTGTGTTAAGTGTGTCGGGAACAAATCCTGCACCGATTCCCTGTATCTTGTGTGCTCCTGAAACGCCCTTTGAGAGGACTGGTGATGTGGCAGGCTCAACGGCGATGACCTTTACATCTGGATTCTTCTCCTTCAGATACTCGCCAACACCTGTGATAGTTCCGCCTGTTCCAATACCGGCTACAAATACATCTACCTTGCCGTCTGTGTCCTCCCAGATCTCAGGACCAGTTGTGAGTCTGTGTGCCTTTGGATTAGATGGATTTACGAACTGTCCAGCTACAAAGCTGCCAGGGATCTCCTTTGAAAGCTCATCAGCCTTTGCGATGGCTCCCTTCATTCCCTTTGTTCCATCTGTGAGAACTATCTCAGCACCATATGCCTTGATGATGTTACGTCTCTCAACGCTCATGGTCTCAGGCATAACGATGATCGCCTTGTAACCCTTGGCTGTTGCTATGGATGCAAGACCGATACCTGTGTTGCCTGATGTAGGCTCGATGATGGTTGCGCCCGGCTTAAGTGTGCCGTCCTTCTCCGCATCCTCGATCATCTGGAATGCAATCCTGTCCTTAACACTTCCTGCCGGGTTAAAGTACTCCAGCTTCGCAAGGATATTTGCCTTGAGATCATTCTTCTTCTCTATGTTTGAAAGCTCCAAAAGTGGAGTCTTACCTATAAGCTCTGCTGCGCTCTTATATATATTACTCATATTATTTTACCATTGCCTTTCCTGATATTTATTATGTTCACTTTTTGTAGTCTTCTCTTATATTCTACTCATTGTCCATCTGTTTTAAACGACGCCGGGCTTCAACATGTCATTCAAAGCCAGCGCCGTCGTATATTCATTATTTATATCGATTACTCCTGGATTGCCTTGAATGCCTCGTCAAGATCCTCGATGATATCGTCTATGTTCTCAGTACCGATTGAAAGTCTGATTGTGTTCTGCTTGATTCCCTGATCGATAAGCTCAGCCTCGTTCAGCTCTGAGTGAGTTGTTGATGCCGGGTGGATAGCCAGTGACTTAACATCAGCGACATTTGCAAGAAGTGAGAATATCTCAAGGTTGTCGATGAACTTCTTGGCTGTTTCTGCATCGCCCTTGATCTCAAATGTGAAGATTGAACCACCGCCGTTAGGGAAGTACTTCTTGTACAGTCTCTGCTGCTCAGGATCTGTGGATACTGAAGGGTGATTTACCTTCTCAACAAGCGGATGGTTGTTCAGGTACTCAACTACCTTGAGTGCATTTGATACATGTCTCTCAACACGGAGTGACAGTGTCTCAAGTCCCTGAAGGAATATCCATGAGTGTATTGGTGAGATTGTAGCACCTGTGTCACGGAGAAGAATAGCTCTGATCCTTGTGACAAATGCTGCAGGACCTGCTGCGTCTACAAAGCTTACGCCGTGGTAGCTCTCATTTGGCTCAGTGAGCTGTGGGAACTTGCCTGATGCCTTCCAGTCGAAGTTACCGCTGTCGATGATGACACCACCGATAGTTGTTCCGTGTCCACCGATGAACTTTGTCGCTGAGTGAACTACGATGTCCGCACCGTACTCGATAGGTCTTACAAGGTATGGTGTTGCAAATGTGCTGTCGATCACAAGCGGAATCTTGTGTGCGTGAGCGATTTTTGCAATTGTCTCGATATCTGAAACCTCTGAGTTAGGATTTCCAAGAACCTCGATGTAGAGGGCCTTTGTGTTCTCCTGGATAGCATCCTCAAATGCCTGTGGATCAAGTGGATCAACGAATGTTGTATCTACATTGTAATCCTTGAGTGTATGTGCAAGGAGATTGTATGTTCCGCCGTAGATATTCTTTGCTGCTACGATGTGGTCTCCTGCAAGTGCAAGGTTCTGAATTGTATATGTAACTGCCGCTGCACCTGAACCAACTGCCAGTGCTGCAACGCCGCCCTCGAGGGCCGCGATTCTCCTCTCAAATACATCCTCTGTTGGGTTTGTAAGTCTTCCGTAGATGTTGCCGGCATCCTTGAGTGCGAATCTGTCAGCTGCATGCTGTGAGTTGTGGAATACGAATGATGATGTCTGGTAGATTGGTACCGCTCTTGCATCCGTAACCGGATCTGCTGTCTCCTGTCCTACGTGTAACTGTAATGTCTCAAACTTTAAATTTCTCTCTGCTCTTGTCTTCTTTGCCATGATCTTATTCTCCTTAAATTCAAATATTTTATCTATCATGCGCACCTGCCCATTCATCTTGTCATGTATATGAGCTCATATGGCATTATACTCTTCTTTATTATTCTCTGTCTATTATGTATAATCTGTTATTTATATCTGTGTCATGATTGTTTGTTCTGTGTTCGCTTTAACAGCAACAACACATGACTTCTATGCAACACATTCGTCTGTCTTCGTTAAGGTACTGTGGTTTAAATGTCCTTCCCAGCATATCAACACCTCTTTCTCGATTTTCGTCTTTGAACTTTGACTTGATCGTATCATTTCTGTGATTATTTTTACTTTTCACATAATTCCTACTCGGAAACTATGAATTAAGCATAGCTGTATATTACAGCCTAATTCCCACTTTGTCAATAGGTTTTTTGTGAATTATCTTGATTGTTTTTTTCCAGATGTTATAATAGACGTGTAAATGATGTGAAATCATCAGTAAATACAGGCATTTGGGAGGTTTATATTATGAAAGTATCCACAAAAGGGCGTTACGCTCTGCGTTTTCTTATAAATATAGCATCGAGGACAAACGGCAAGCCCGTGAGCATCAAGGATGTTGCCGCACAGGAAGAAATATCCGAGAAATACCTTGAGCAGATCACTTCTGTGCTAAACTCCGGCGGGCTGGTGAAGAGCACCAGAGGGCCACAGGGAGGTTATCTTCTCCGAAAAGCCCCTGAGGACATAACAGTTGGAATGGTTTTAAGGCTCACTGAGGGCGGCATATCTCCTGTTGCGTGCCTTGATGCAGATGAATTTCAGTGCGACCGCGAGGCAAGATGCTCCACCATAGGTCTCTGGCGCAGACTGGACAAAGCGATCCGGGACGTGATAGACACCACCACCATCGCTGACCTTGTGGCAGAAAGACCTGAGGCGGCAGATAACTATTGCATTTAAATCATATTTACATACTTTTGTTATATTTTTATACTTTTGACTTCAACAGCCGTATGACCTCCTCAACATACGGCTTTACACCATCCCCAGGGAACACATCTTCCGGCATCTCAAATCCGTGTTCCTCACGGTACATATAATACCTGTTATCTATGTATTCACCATATTTTTCACAGAGATCAGATACCTCCATGGTTTCGAAATCATCCAGCATCGTCACCGTCTTCACAAGTATGCTGTCACAGAAATCCTCGGCTATCTCCTCCACACCCATGCACAGCATTTCCTCGATGGGGCTTTTTTTATCTATGGAATATATCTGATCCATATAAAGCATTTCACCACTTCCCAGGTCAATACTGCCAGCATCGCCATCTATAGACCATACCCTCGCATTATATTCCTTTGTCAGCTTTTCGCCTCTAAAATCCCAATATTTGATACTGGTCAGCTCTTCACCTTCGGTGACAAGCTCAAAGCTGTTCTCCATGCACATCAGGACTTCGCCATCAATTCTCTTGTTATGCTTTTCTCTATCCCAGCGAAGTTTCAGCCGGTGGTTATACAAGTCCTCAGCGTTTTCTATGAATCTCGTAACGCATGTATACAGACATCGGATATCCTCCCTGTCCAGATCGATCAGACGGTAAAAATGTGCACTGTCAGGAACTGCCCCACAATTTGTTCCTATCTCCAGCTCATACCGATCCGGCTTGTCACACCCCGGGTATCTCTTTATTCTTCTGAGAACATATCCATCCTCCACATATGTCCCCTCCGTCCCAAGACACAGCACTTTTTCGTACGGATCTCCGCTATTATTCCTAACGATCTGGGCATCTTCCATGTCTGAATCAAGTATAGTCCGTATATCCACCTTGAGCTGCCTGACATTTGGGAAGTCGTATGCCGCCGCATTTATCATAGTCTCCCACACCTCTCTATCGTTTTCTTCGTTATCTTCAGCCTTATCCTTTTCTGTATTTTCCAGGTCATTTCTCTTGCTTACAAGGAGCTGCATATGATAGTCAAATGACAGTATTCTATTCTCACCATTCTCAATGTCGAGTATATTATCTCCGTTCACGGCCTCCATATCCGGGCGTGTATAACAGAGCTTATATGTGCCATTCGTCCAGCAGAAAATATCGTTAAAAAGATGACTGAGATAATCATCGTCATGCTTG
>URJI01000076.1 GCA_900548215.1 uncultured Coprococcus sp.
CTCAGCCATGGATTTGGCGACAGAGCAATATTTGAAAATGTGTCATTCAGGCTTCTGGCAGGCGAGCACATAGGACTTGTCGGCGCAAATGGTGAAGGCAAATCAACCTTCATGAATATAGTGACGGGCAGCCTCATGCCGGACGAAGGCACAGTGACCTGGGCGAAGAATGTGAAAGTCGGCTATCTGGATCAGCATACCGTTCTTGAGCCTGGTATGACTATAGGAGGAGTGCTGAGGGATGCGTTCTCCAGATTGTTTGATATGGAGAAGAGGATAAATGAGATATGTGACAAGTTGGCAGAGGTTGCTGACGAGGATGAGATGAATTCTCTTCTTGAGGAGATGGGACTTCTTCAGGATCTTCTGGACAGCCATGACTTCTATATAATAGATTCAAAAGTTGAGGAGGTTGCCAGGGCATTTGACCTGCTGCAGCTCGGTCTTGACAAGGATGTGACGGAGCTGTCGGGCGGACAGAGAACCAAGGTTCTTCTGGCAAAGCTTCTGCTTGAGAAGCCGGAGATACTTCTGCTCGACGAGCCTACGAATTACCTTGATGCACACCATATAGAGTGGCTGAAGAGATACCTTCAGGAATACGAGAATGCGTTTATACTTATATCCCATGATATTCCGTTCCTGAATTCGGTTGTCAATATTATATACCATATGGAGAATTGCCAGCTTAACAGATATGTAGGCGACTATGACAAGTTCCAGGAGGTGTATGCGGTGAAGAAATTCCAGCTTGAGGCTGCGTACAGAAAGCAGCAGCAGGAGATATCCGAGCTGAAGGATTTCGTTGCGAGGAATAAAGCCAGGGTTGCCACAAGAAATATGGCGATGTCCAGGCAGAAGAAACTTGACAAGATGGATGTCATTCAGCTTGAGCGTGAGAAACCGAAGCCTGAGTTCAACTTCAAGGAGGCGAGAACCTCGGGCAAGGTTATATTTGAAACTGACGATCTGGTGATCGGATACAGCAAGGATAAGCCGCTCTCCAAACCAATGAATCTCCGCATGGAGCGTGGAGATAAGATTGCCATCACGGGAACAAACGGTATAGGAAAGACGACATTCCTGAAGAGTGTGCTGGGACTTATCCCTGCGATATCCGGCAAGGCACAGCTTGGAGACTATCTGCACATCGGATACTTTGAGCAGGAGGTCAAGCCGAGTGAGAACACGTGTCTGCAGGAGATCTGGGAGGAATTCCCGGGATATACCCAGTACGAGGTGCGTGCGGCTCTTGCCAAATGCGGACTTACCACCAAGCATATAGAGAGCAAGGTGAAGGTCCTCTCGGGTGGCGAGCAGGCGAAGGTGAGACTGTGCAAGCTCATCAACACGGATACAAATGTGCTGTTGCTTGACGAGCCGACAAACCACCTTGATGTGGATGCCAAGGACGAGCTTAAGCGTGCACTTTCCGAGTATAAGGGTTCTATACTTCTGGTGTGCCATGAGCCTGAGTTTTATGATGGCCTTGTGACAGATGTGTGGAATCTGGAGCAGTATACGCTTCTGCAGTGAGATAAACAGGCTCTGCTTTGATTATTGTCAAGGCGAGCCTGTTTTTAATCTGTTCAAGCACTAATTCCTCAATGCTGTAATGGGAACAACGAATACACCATCAGACCTTTGATATGCTGCATTGGACAATCCACATATAACACATAATGAATCCGGACCCATTCCACCATTGGATTCAATTGATTTTTTTATTTTTATAAGATTTTCGGCAGCGGCATCTATTTGGTTTGCACCCAGTTTTATTTCAAATCCACACCATTTCCCGTCTGGCAGTGCGATAACTGCATCCATCTCGTTGTTATTATAATCCTGATAATGATATAATTCTGCATCAAAGGATTCTGCATATATTTTTAAATCTCTTTCACATAATGCTTCGAATAAGAATCCTAGTGTATTCAAATCATTCAATAGCATTTCAGGGGTTGCATTTAACAATGCAGCTGCTAAGGATGGGTCTGACAAATGTCTCTTTTCAGCCTGTTTGATGCGGATAGGTGATCGAAGCTTTGCTTCAAAAGGCTTTTGATTATCGGTTAGGAAGAGTCTGTGAAAAACATCCAGATAGGCGGCAACGGTTTCTACATCAATATCTTCGTTGTCGATTTCTTTAATATCATTTTTAAGTTTTTTGTTTGTTACAGTTGTAGCCTCATTCCTTGCAAGTGAGCGGAGAAGTAATTCCATTTTGTGCTTATCTCTTTTTATTTCATCTATTCGATATACATCATCATCCAATACAGCCCGGATATATTGCTTAGGAAGATATGCTGCCTGTTTTAATGGTGTATCCTGGTTTGCAGGCCAGCCGCCTCTTATAATAAAATCGATAAGGCTTGACAGATTAACCTCACCTAATATTTGAGGTTCTATCTTGTTATTACATATATCTTTAAGCGAGACGTTTCCACTGGAATTGCCACTTTCAAATAATGACATTGGCCGCATTCTTAATTTTGCAATCCTTCCAGCACCACTATGCAATATTCCTTTGTGATTTGGAGTTGCAGATCCTGTCAATATAAATTGTCCTTTATTGCCGTTTTGATCAACCTTAAATCTGACAGCGTCCCATAGCTGTGGAACTTCCTGCCATTCATCGATCAATCTTGGCGTTTCGCCTTCCAAAACCAGTGATGGACTTAGCTGTGCCAATTGTCTGTTTTGGAAATTTCCATCTGGATTGCCAATCGTTATCTCACTTTTGCAATGGTATGATGATGTCCATGTTTTCCCGCACCATTTGGGACCTTCTACGCATACTGCGCCAAATGCTTCTAAGTAATTATCGATTATATTGTCTAAAAGTCTTGGCTTGTAATCTTTTCTTTTCATACGCTATATGCTCTCCGTTCTTATATGTCACAAATATTATTGACCTAAATAGATATATATATTTATAAAATATGATAATATAATGCGAAGGATTTTGCAATCTCAATCCGATAGATTCTATATTTTTAATCCGATAAAATTTATAAATTCAATCCGATAGATTCTATAATCCCAATCCGATAGATTTACAATTTCAATCTAGTAATAATTGACTAAGAGGATGTATTATATTATTCTATGTAGGATGGTTCACTAGTGTAAAGCAATAAAGACGAGAGGGTGGACCGGGCTTGCGGTTCCGGCCCAGTATCTTGATGTGAAACAGCTTGAGGAACTTGACGAGGAGAGAAGAGCGGTAAATTTATAGAATTGATACGGCTGTGTATAGTACGCTGCGTAAGTATGCGGATTTAGACGTGGTTAAAAAATAATACTAGGATGGAGATGTTAGATGAATATACTTGAGAGTTTAAAGGATAAATTACTTGTTGCAGACGGAGCGTTTGGAACCTGTTATGTGGGAATGTACGGAGAGCAGGGAACTGTGGCTCCGGAGCTTGCAAACATACGCCATCCTGAGCGGGTGCTTGAGATACATAAGGAGTACGTGAAGGCGGGAGCCGGACTTATAAGGACCAACACATTTGCGGCAAATACAGCGAGCCTTGATGCAGATATGGATTATGTCGTTTCAAATGTGCGTGCAGCGGTAAAGCTTGCAAAGTGTGTGGCAGAAGAAGCTGCGGAGGCAGGCTGCATCAGGACGAATGATGCAGTTGTGACAGAATCCGGTGAATCTGGAATGAATCGAAAAAAGGTGTATATTGCCGGAGATATAGGCCCGATCCCTGCGGATGCGGGACTTACAATGAATGAGAGAATTTCACAGTACAAGCTGCTTGGCGAGACCATGCAGGATCTGGGAGTGGACATCATCTGGTTTGAGACATTTCCTGAGTTCAATGTACTTGAGCCTGTGCTTAAGTATCTGAAGACCAGAAAAGATACACCTGTCATGGTATCGTTCTGTGTGAATCAGTTCGGATACAGTAACTGCGGATTCTCTGCAAGGGCACTGCTTTCACAGGCTGCAGGGGATCCTGATGTGGATTGTGTTGGTTTTAACTGCGGAGTTGGTCCATATCATATGCTCCAGCTTTTGAAAAAACTGGACGTGGACTGCGGAAAGCCGGTATCTGTCATGCCAAATGCTGGATATCCGAAGTTTACACAGAGCAGACTTGTGTTCAATGACAACAAAGAGGGCTTCATCGACAAGATCCAGGATATTGTGGCACTTGGCGCAGATATCATAGGCGGATGCTGCGGAACAAATCCCGAGTACATACATCAGATTACAGAGCGGGTAAAAAACGGAGATATTGTGAAGACTGCCAAGGTTCATGTGGAAAAAAAGCAGTCTGACAATGCGCCAAAGGATAATTTTCTCAAAGGCCGCCTGGAGCGTGGCGGGGCAGACATGAAGAATGCTGGCGGACACAAGTTGATCGCTGTGGAGCTGGCACCGCCGGTGGATGTCAACGATCAGAAGCTTCTTGATGCAGCCCATATACTTAAGCAGTCACAAGTGGATGTGGTGACATTTCCTGATTCTCCATCTGGAAGAACCAGAGCGGATTCGATACTTATGGCGGAGAAGGTACATAAGGAGACGGGGCTTCGTGTTATGCCTCATCTGTGCTGCCGTGATAAGAATGCCATAGCCATCAGGGGAAGTGTGCTTGGTGCACAGCTCAACGGCATAAAGGATTTCCTTGTCATAACAGGAGATCCGGTTCCGGTTATGTTCAGACAGACCACCAGGAGTGTGTTCAATTTTGATTCGGTGGGAATGATGAGACTTCTCCAGTCTATGAATGAAGAGGTGTTTGGCAAAGATAAGATCACCTACGGCGGAGCAATCAACCAGAACAGAATGAACACGAAGTTTGAGGTGGATAGAATAAAGAGAAAGATGGAAGCCGGGGCAGAATTCTTCCTGACCCAGCCTGTGTTCTCCAGAGAGCAGGCACAGATTCTCAGAAACATGAAAGCTGAGACGGGCGCAACTATACTTGTGGGTGTCATGCCGCTTGTCAGCAGGAGAAATGCCTTGTTCATGAAGAATGAGATGGCGGGCATAGAGATACCGGATGAGATTATAGAGAGATACGGTGAAAATGCGACTAGACAGGAAGGCGAGGACTGCGGTATACGGATCGCCAGAGAGATACTTGAGTACACTGAGGATTTCGCAGATGGATATTATTTCTCGTTCCCATTTAACAGGGTGCATATGCTGGCACATATCGTTGACTAAAATGTGAGTCAAGGTTATTATGGAGTATGTGGTGTTGTATGGGAAAATAGGGATCCTGAGCAGCATGTAGGAGAAGCGCTGCGAAATAACGCAGTGGATAAGATAAAATATTGGATGCGCAGATGCGCAGAAAGGAACAGACATGGATTACAATAGTTTAAGTCTTAAGATGCATGAGGAGCACAAGGGTAAGGTAGAGGTAGTGTCCAAGGTGGCAGTGAAGAACAGAGATGACTTAAGCACAGCTTACACACCGGGCGTTGCAGAACCTTGCAGAAAGATCCGTGACAATAAGGCTGACGTATATAAATATACATGCAAGGGTAACATGGTTGCTGTAGTATCAGATGGAACAGCGGTTCTGGGACTTGGTGATATAGGCCCTGAGGCAGCTATCCCTGTTATGGAAGGCAAATCCATACTCTTTAAGGAGTTTGGAGGTGTGGATGCATTCCCTATCTGCCTTGATACAAAGGATGTGGACGAGATTGTTGAGACTGTAAAACGCATCGCTCCTGTATTTGGCGGAATAAATCTGGAGGACATATCAGCTCCAAGATGTTTTGAGATAGAGAGAAGACTCAAGGAGGAACTTGATATCCCTGTGTTCCATGACGATCAGCACGGAACAGCTATCGTTGTATCGGCGGGGCTTATCAATGCATTGAAGCTTGTCGGCAAGCCATTTGATAAGGCAAATGTGGTTATCAACGGAGCAGGTTCAGCAGGTATATCGATATGTAAGCTTCTGCTTCAGCTCGGTATAGGCAACGTGGTTCTCGTGGACAGGCAGGGTGCTCTGTGTCCTGGACAGGACTGGATGAATCCGGCACAGGCAGATATGGCAGAGATTACAAATAAGGACAGACAGACAGGACCTCTTGCCGAGATCATGAAGGGCAAGGATGTATTTGTCGGAGTTTCAGCACCGAATATTGTGACAGCAGAGATGGTTGCTTCCATGGCAGCAGATCCTATAGTATTTGCCATGGCAAACCCTACACCTGAGATCATGCCTGAGGAAGCTGCAAAGGGCGGAGTCAGAGTAATGGCAACGGGACGTTCTGACTATCCAAACCAGATCAATAACGTTCTCGTGTTCCCTGGAATATTCAGAGGTGCGCTTGATGCCAAGGCAACAGGCATAACTGAAGAGATGAAGATGGCAGCAGCCAAGGCTATCGCATCAATTGTCACAGATGAGGAGCTTAAGGAGGATTACATCATTCCTGGAGCATTTGATGAGAGGGTTGCAAAGGTCGTTGCGAAAGCTGTGGCTGATGAGGCAATAAAGCTTGGCATCACAAAATAAATATTAAATATACGATAAGTAAAAAAGTTTACTAAAAACCGCATTTTATGTCGAAAGTCGTCATGGGATGCGGTTTTCTGCTGTCTTAATATGTTGTAAAGTTAAGAGGATGTTCGAGGGGAACAGATTAAACCAGAAGGTGTCAACTGAGAGGGAGGAGAAAAATGAATAGTATAATTATTGGGCAGCATATAAGGGATGCCCGGAAAGCGAAAGAACTCACACAGGAGGAACTGGGGCAGATGGTGTATGCCGATGGGAAGTACATAAGCCGCCTTGAGAATGGAAAGAGTATGCCAAGTCTCAAAAGGCTGGTCAGTATAGCTCGGATATTGGGGGTTACATGTGACTATTTTGTCTGGGATATCGATCTGTCTGAAGCTGATAAATATGGAGACAGGGATTCTGGAGAGCGTTGCAGAGGCATACTGCAGGAATGGAGGGAGTATGCTTAAAGCAGCGGTATACTGTTCAAATTCATATGTAGCAGGGATGATTAGGAGGTATATGGCTGAGCTTGACAGGATCCATGGTATGCAGTGCAGGACGGATTATTATGACCACAGAGACCAGCTCATTTGGGCGGTGGACACTCCGGGAACATATGACGTAGTGATAGTTTACAGAGAGTGGGATGTGGCGTATATCCTCAGAGAGAGAACTGAGTATATAAATCTGGTGATGATAGCTCCGGGTGTAAACAAGAAATTGTATGATGTCCAGCCGTGTTATCAGATATACGAACCGTTAAATTTGGAAAATTTTTATAAGGTCATCAGATCTGCTGTAGGTGATTACGATAGATGTCCGGGATTGTCGTTTCAGTTTGGAAAGGTCAGATATATGCTTAATCCTCATGAGATATTATATTTTGAAAATGACAGACGCAGGATAGATGTTGTACTGAAGACCAGAAGGTATTCATTCTATGGATGCATGACTGATCTGGAAAAGCGCATTAGACTTGTGAGCAGAGATTTTGTGAGAATACAGGGATCTTACATAGTTAATCTTGAATATGTAAGGGAATACTCGGGTTCATGGGTGTGTATGATAGATGATAGACAGATAAATATCAGCGCGGGAAGACGCGCTGATATGAAATCTAGGTATGAAGAGTATATGTGTGAGAGGACTATACATACTTTAGAAGATCTATGTTGAGCCTGCCCTTTCTTGTGACTGATCCCGTACCGGTAAATTCGTATTTGCCATACCCGCGGATGGAGAAGATGTCTCCTGGCTTTAGCTGATAGCTGCTGTTTTCATAGAGCCTGTTATTTAGAGAAATCTTTTTTTCGCTGAATAGCAGAGAAGTGCTGCTCCTGGAAAGGCCGGTTATCGCAGCTATCACGGCGTCAGCTCTGGCTGATGCGGCAATAATATGCAACGGATCTTTTTTGATTTCCACAGCGTCAATATCGTCTGCTTTGCAAAGACGGCATTTCATATTCGTGTGTTTTATTTTGGCGATATTGTCAATGATATAATTGGCAACAGTGTCTACACAAAATACATATGCTGAACAATGTTTCCCGGTTGATCCGGATTCAGTTACAAGAATATCCCCTATCATCTCGCGTTCTATTCCAAGATTCATGAGGGCACCAAGAAAATCCCTATGGTTCAGATCGTCTGAAAATTTGTCTATAGCTGCGGCTATCTTTATCATTGATATGGGAAATTCGGCGGTGTACCCCATGTCACTTTCCCTGCCGAAGGCGATCATGACTCTGTCACAGGATTCCCTTCCGCCAAATATCTGATATCCGGCAAAACTTAGGTCATCGACATTGCTGAAAAATACCTCCATGTCGGCGGCACTCATAAAGTTAGTGTATGTATATCGGTTTTGTCTGTATGACATATTGGCAAGGTCTTTGAGCCTGCCCTTAAGAACATCGTTTTCGTTCATGAAAATCTCCCATTTAATAAAATAATTATCTGTAAACATAAATATAATATAACATGTCTGGTTTATCAGCAATGGGATTGGGGGGTAAAAAAATTAAAAAAACGGGTGGACATATTTGCCAGAATTATAATGTTTTTAGCTGAAAAAGTAACTAAAATGACGAATAAAGCAATCAATCAGAATTAAAACAATCATTTTACATTCAAAAACATAAAAAATGACATTGAAATGTTCAACCGTTGATAAATTGCAACAAAAAAAGGCTTTCGTTTTATAAAAAATTGCGTATTTACAATTTTGAGGTGTTTTGATAGTATATGTGCATACCAAGGAGTTAATAAAATAACTTCTGGTAGATGAGAAAAGATAATCACAATATTTTGATATATGGAGGGTTCCCTTAGCACGAAATTCGTAGAAATCCCTTTATACGATGTAATGTAACCCCATAACCCCAAACCCCAAAACATTAGGAATCCTCCACTCCCCCCTTCTGAAATCCCTATCGCTTATGCGATAGGGATTTTTTTGACTCTTCCATAATTTTGACTTTTTATAATTCCCCGTTGTTGGCGTTCAGGTGTCTGTATAGTTCAAATAGACTCTCTGTAAAAAGTGCATACAGACATACGTGGTCAGAAGCACAGATTTTCCTGTTTGATCCTGGAATAAGTTCATATACGTAATTACACGCATGGATGATCTGGTCGGGTTGTATATGATCGTGTTTGTTGTTGAACAGCATATCCCTGAAATTTATAAAGAAAGAATATGCGCTGAGATCGGCATCTGTGCCATTCTGTGCATGTATCATGTCGATGAGAAAAGTAATGCAGTATATTGCGTTGTCTATGGACATTGAATTGCCCGTACTTGTGTACAGGGGCGTCTCTGGAACAAAAAACACCGGATGCGTGTGTTTAAGCGGGCTGTGGTTCTGCTCAGTTTTCTTTGTGATTGGAGGGTTAAAAGAAAAATGGTTTTTGTATTGTTCGAGAAGAGCCATAGTTTCTGTACAGTTATTTTGGATAATTATGCTTATTCTTTCACTTAGATACAGTTTGAGTTCCAGTAAGAGAAAGTACACATCCGGTGGGGTGAGATTTTGCAGATTGTTAAGATGGGTTTGGTTGTGGGTCATTGTACTGAAAAAATTGTCTGCCTCAGTGTAGCTGCCCAATATCCTGGTGGCTTCTGACATATTGAAGCGCTCGATAAAATCCCTGGTTGCAGGCTGATATCTTGTTTCGGAGTCTATGAGTGAGATATAGTTTCTTATAAAGTCAAATTTCTCATCGTTTGTCATGGCGATTCCGTTTAGATTGCAAAAATTCTGGTTTATGGGTATGCTTTTCGTCACCCGGGGGCATAAGAGAGGGTCGGTCATATAAAGTTCTCCTTTTGATTTATCATGACAAAATGGTAGCACTTTAACGCACTAAGTGGTAGGATAATTGTATATTTAAAATTGTACATATAGTATAATAAATATTTGGTTATGTTTTGTTTGCGTTTGCATTATTAAGTTTTTGGAGATATGAGGGGAGAGAAAATATGAAGAGAGATGAAGGGCAATGCAGCCAGTGTGAAAGGTCAGATTCGATAGGATATAATATGCGTGATATACGGAGAAACAGCAGGTCGTCAAAATATACAGTTAGATATGTTGTTTCGGAGATAAACAGGAGTCTGCCAGACAGACTCAGGATCACAGAAGGGCTTTATTACAAATGGGAGAGCGAGGAACGTATGCCTACCGCCAGACATATCCCGGCCATAGCAAATGCGCTTGGTGTGTCAGAAGCTGCCCTGTTTCATTGGCAGGATAGGAAAAAACGGCTGCGAGACGATAATATTGAGAAGCTATTTGAGGGAATCCTGGCTCTTGGAGATGACAAGATTGCGGATGTGTCCTGGCTTGCGAGTGGCTGGGGTGGGGATTTGAGAGCTCTTGTAGAATTTGATATATTGTATGCCAGCATGTCGGAGGAGGATAGAAGGGATGTGGCATCTCTTGGGATACGCCTGTATGATGTGTGCAGGAAAGAGGGCAGGCTTGAGGAAGATGCGCCGGCGGCTGATTTTCCATATCTGGAGCAGGCTCTGAGGGATCTGTGGGTTAGAAAGGAAAAATAGCATGAGAAATATGTGCACAATTACACCGTTTATATATGTGTAATCATACAAAAATGAACTGAGGGCGCCTGTTGATGGAAAAAATATCTTGACTATCATGTAAAAAGGACTATCATGTACTTATAGAACAACCGTTTGCGCAGGAGGCGTTGCGCAATGGGCATAAGACTTGGGTAAGGAGAGAATTATGGAGAAGATGGAGCCAGAACAGCAGACTGTTACAATTAAAGATGGGGATAATACAGGGGAAGCTGCTGAGAAGAGCAAGATGACTATATCAGATGTGGCAGAAGCTCTCAATATATCAAAGACAACGGTGTCCAGAGCTATTTCTGGAAAAGGAAGGATAGGTGCCGAGACGAGGCGCAGAGTTCTGGAATATATAGAGGAACATAATTACAAGCCAAGCGTTATAGCAAAGGGGTTAGCGCAGTCCAAGTCGTATAATATTGGCTGGGTAATGCCGAGTGATTACAGTGTGGTGGATCTGCCTTTCTTCCAGAAGTGCTTGATGGGATTGCTGGAGATGGCGGCGCCTGTGGACTATGATGTGCTTGTGTGTACAGTTGCACCGGATGACATGAGTCAGCTGGAGAGGATTGTGGAGAATCACAAGGTTGATGGGGTGGTTCTTGGACGTACACTTGTCAATGATGCCCCGGCCGAGTATCTGAAATCAAAGAATATACCATTTGTGGTGGTTGGAAGCATGGATGACGATAGTGTCATTCAGGTTGATCACGATCACAGAAGTGCGTGCCGCGAGCTGACATCCATTCTGCTGGCTAAGGGGATGACAAAGGTTGCCCTCATGGGTGGCAACAAGAACCATGTGGTAACTCTCAACAGATATAGGGGATATCTGGATGCTATGGAGGACATGGATGTTCCGATTGACAACAGCATTATTTTCTTTGACATTGATAATTCTGTGCTGTGTGAGCATGCTGTGGATGAGGTTATGAAGCAGAATGCAGAATGCATACTTTGCATGGATGATGGGATATGCCAGAACGTGCTCAATGCACTTGACAAGAAGAAAGTTAAGGTTCCAGATGATGTAAAGGTTGCTTCATTCTATAATAGTTCGCTTTTGAATAATTATCAGCCGGCTATAACATCGCTGCAGTTTGACCCGAGGGAACTTGGCATGGTTGCCTGCAAACTGCTTGTGGATTATATAGAGGGAAATGAGGTCAAGAAGAAGACCCATCTGGGATATGAACTCAGATTAAAAGAGTCAACAAAATAGGTGGTGCCTGTATGCCTGGGAAATGAAGACAAGAGGATATCTGAATGAGGATTCGGATATCCTCTATCTTTTTGATGCTGAAGTGTATTAAATAGGTGACTGTTGCGCAAAAAAAAGCGCAATTGTAAAGCTTGGAATAGACTGAGTAAAGAAATAAATTATCACATTATCTGATTTGTTGCGTTTTAAATTGCATAAAGAAGCATCTTTGGTATGTAATTTAGGCAAGAAGTAGTGGTGAAAATAGCGGTTAGTATATAAAAAGTATATGAAATATTGACATAATTGCACAAAAAATACAACATATTACAGTGTGAGCAAACGGGTGCGCAGAAAATGCAAGGCGTATACTTTTGCTGAATACAACATGTTGTGCAAAATGTATAATTTTTTATTTTAAAAGTTATTTCAATTAGTAGTTGACAACAATAATAAGAACTGATAATATATAAGCATAAAGAACAACCGATTGCGCACGGGAAGCAAAAAAGAACAACAAAAAACACACAATATTTCTTATTATTTTTTAGAGGAGGACATAAGAATGAGGAAGAAAGTATTATCATTTACACTTGCTGCTGCAATGATGGCAGGATGCCTTGCAGGATGCGGCAATGCAGATTCAAAGAATGAAGGAACAACAGCAGCTGCTGGTGACAGCACAACACAGGCTGCAGCTGCATCAGATGATGCTATTCAGAACTTAATTGATGCAACAACAGGAACTGTAGATCTTTCAGTATGGGCTTCTGAGGAAGATCAGGACCTCACAACACAGGTTATTGAAGATTTCAAGAAAAAGTATCCAGACGTTGACTTCAACATCACACTCGGAGCTGAGTCAGAGTCAAAGGCAAAGGACGATATCCTGGTAGACGTTGAGGCTGCTCCTGATGTATTCGCATTTGCTGATGACCAGATCAATGAGCTGGTTAAGGCTGGAGCTCTTCAGCCGGTACAGGCTACATATACTTTTGATGTTGCAAAAGAGAATGTGGCAGCTTCTATAGAGGCAGCTTCTGTAGACGGAACATTATATGCATATCCAATGACAGCGGACAACGGATACTTCATGTTCTATGATTCATCAGTATTCACAGAGGATGATGTTCAGTCGATGGATGCCATGATCGAGGCAGCAAAGAAGGCAAACAAGAAGATCGCTATGAACGTATCAGATGCTTGGTATGTATACTCATTCTTCCAGGGCGCAGGTCTTGACCTTACCCTTAATGATGACGGACTTACAAATACATGTAACTGGAATCAGGCAGGTGGTACAGATGTAGCTCAGGCAATCCTTGATCTCTTCAAGACCGGCGTATTTGTAGATATGGATGATCCTACACAGGCAACAGCAATCGCTGAGGGTACGATCTGTGCAGCAGTTAACGGAACATGGAGAGCAGCAGACGCTGAGGCAGCATGGGGCGAGAACTATGCAGCAGCTAAGCTTCCTACATATACAGTTGCAGGCAAGCAGGTTCAGATGGCTTCATTCTCAGGATGCAAGCTTATCGGTGTAAATCCACATTCAAAGAATGTAGGCTGGTCAATGCTCCTTGCTGAGTACCTTACATCAGAGG
>URJI01000077.1 GCA_900548215.1 uncultured Coprococcus sp.
TACACTTCTGTCCTGAATGATCTTCAGAATCTCCTCCCTTATATCCTCAAGATTCGAGTACAGGAAATAATCAAAATCATCGAACACCTCGTCCTCGTCATCTTCCTCAGTCACAAATGTGACCTTGTCAGTGATGTTCATCAGTATACGTGCCACTTCAGGACATGAAAGTGATAATGAAACCTCGCGCACATTCTCGAATTCCTCCGTATGCCTCGGATATTCCCTGCATGTAGTGCAGAGGCTGTTCTTTCCCATATGTATATACATATCACACAGCATGTCATCTCGCAGAAATGCACACTTTCCACTTCTGCCGTGTCTGAAAACGCCTTCTTTCCAATTTACCTTGCGGCGCAGCTCATCCCTGTACTCACCATTATAATCCTCATATTTTTCCAACGAATCATCATCTATCACTATCTGCCATTTGCCGCAGCATGTATCCGGGCATTTGTCCGCTATGCAGCTGAATTTCTTATAATAATCCGGGTATGTATAAATCATATGTACTCCTTTATATATAATCATTCCATTATTCCACTCATCGGCTCTGCAGCACGATCACGAACTTGTTACCGTCCTTTTGGGGAATAACACTTAACATTCCGCCCTGCTTTTCTATGATCTCCCTTGACAGATAAAGGCCTATTCCAACACCATCCTTGTCACCGGAATTTCTGCCACGGTAAAACCTCTCAAATATATGTGTACGCTCATCCTCCCCTATTGGTTCATTCTCATCTGTCACACTGATTTCAACCGTGAGCCCTAGTTTTCTGACCGACAGGACTATCTCACTTCCAGTTTTTCCGTATTTTATCGCATTATCCAAAAGATTGAAACACGCTTCCGCAGTCCATCTTCTGTCATGCTGTATATCACATTTCACGTGTTCATCATATCTGATAGTTATATCGGCGTTTTTCGCACTCACATATACATCTTTCACTGCCTGCAGCACAGTGTCATTTATACTCTGGCTTTTCACATCGAGATTGATAAGTCCGCTTTCCAGTCTGGATACCTTTATCATACTCTCCGAGAGAAATGACAAGCGCTCCACCGCCAGTTCAAGGACTTGCAAGTACTGAGTACGCTCATCATCACTTATATCCGGATTTTTCAGAAAATCCGTGTACATCCTCAGGTTCGATATTGGTGTCTTCAGTTGATGGGAAATATCCGATACCAGCCCCTTAATATTCTCATGCTCCAGCCTCTCTCTGGAATTCTGAAGCTTCAGCGCATCGATTATCTTGTCAACCTTGCTCTGCAGCCTTGATACCAGCGAGTCCTCATTTTCCGGAAATACCTGCTGCCGTTTCAGCTCAGAGAGATTGTCCAGAAGATCCGACATAGCTGCCACGACCTCCGAAATAAAGTCATCATCTGCCTTCTGCAGCAACTTTATGACAACAAACATAACTACACCACACGCCAGTGCACCTATGGCCGCAAGTATTTTTCCTGAACATACATACTCAAATACTGCTAAAAACACAAACAAAAGAAGTGAGCATACATACAGCATCCTCACTCTCTTCGTATATTTACCATAGTTTTCAATATATTTATCCATATTATCTCTGTTATCTATCCATGCCTATGTCTCGCCAAATGTATATCCAATTCCAAACACCGTGATCACGTACTCCGGATTACCGGCATCCTTTTCTATCTTCTGACGCAGTCTTCTGATATGCACATTCAGCGTGTTCTCATCCACATAATTTTCATTGTCATCCCAAATCTTCTGTATGATCATATCCCTTGTGAGAACGCGCCCCTTATTTTTTATCAGCAGTTCCAGTATCCTGTATTCCGTAACGGACAGCTTTATCGGTTCATCCGATATGTACACCTGCATCCGTTCAAAGTCAACACTCATATCCCCATAATGAAAACGTTCGCGCTTTATCCCATCCGATGCATTTTCACTTCTTCGAAGGACTGCCTCTATCCGCTGATACAGAAGTTCCACGGAAAACGGCTTCGCTATATAGTCATCGCAGCCGGCCAAAAACCCCTCTATCATATCAGCCTCCGTATCTCTTGCCGTGAGGAAGATGATCGGGATCTTTGTACTTTTTCTCAGTTCTCTGCAGTAGTCAAGGCCCCTTCCATCGGGAAGGTTTCTGTCAAGCAATATCAGATCGAAGCCATGTTCCAGACAGCCATCTGCCTCCTTGCATGAGTACGCAGTTTCAACTTCGTATCCCCTCTTTTCAAGGAATAGCTTCACACCTCCACATATGATCACATCATCCTCCACGACCAAAATACGTTTCATACTTTCTCCTATCAATTACATGCTGATTCCATATCATTTTCACGACTCCCGGTCTGCCAAATATCTATGATGCTTCTCTCAGCCGGCTTGTCACCGTATCTTTTGTCACAAGTCTGAACACCATCGCCGGAACCACAATGCATATAGCAAACAGCACAACAACGACTCCGGCAACAAGTGCATACGGATAATGAAATACTGCATAATCGGCTATATTCACACTTAGCCGGCCAGCTCCATACATCATAAGGCTTCCAAGTGTCACAATAAGTACTGTTGTTATAATACCATAAAACATGCCCTCGTACATAAGCATATTACGTATCTGCCTCTTTGTCATTCCAACACTCTCAAGCACTGCCAGTTCCAGTTTTCTCGTATATACACCGGTGATCATGACATTGATATAATTCACCACTCCGATAAGTATCAATATGATCGACATTCCACCGCCTATCACCTCAAGCGACAGCATAGACTTCTTGAATTCCGAGCTCTCCACCGACTTGATATCACTCCCGGCTATGACTGGATTTTCCTTTACGATGCGCTGTACATATGGTGTCACTTCTGTTTCTTTTCCTTTCTCCGCATCCGCAATGATGCATGAGATCTCCGCATCCGGAAACAGATCATCCATTACCGCATCACTCACAAATATCGCCTCCGGAGCTCCACCAAGTGTCCAATAATACCCAGCGGTGATTGCTGACTGCTCTGTCCTCATCATGGCTGCGCCGACTGTGATCTGTCTCTTCCTGCCCGCCTGGTCATTCACAAGTGTCAGAGTCTTATCCGTCATCCGCTCCGACGCTGATATGGAATCTACATAACCTATCAGACATACCTCTCCTTTTTCGAATGCATCTATATCAATCTTCTGTCTGGCAGTTTTGTTGTAGAGCTTTATCATATCTGAATTGACCGATATCAGCGGTGCCCCATACTGTGCCTCACTGTTGGTCGTTGTCTCATAAAATGTCGCAAGAGATTCCGGGTCATCCTCGCTCTCAATAAACGGTGCATAAAGTTCAGCGTCAAATGGCAGTCTTACCTTTGCACTTCTGTTCGCCTCTACAGTACCCATACCCGGAATGCTTCGCATCTGATCAACGATGTCTGCCATGGTCGCCTGAGGCTTAGAGTTATCTGATTCGCCGTCGCCATATAGCACATAATCATTGTGAAGATAGTGCTCTATATAACTGTCCGCATCCATGCATGATATAAACGTATTCACACACAAAAATGTAACTGAACCCATGAATATCGATGCGAACACAAGTATACTTCTCTTTTTTTCACGAAACACATTCCTCCATGCCATCTTCCAGGGTCTTCCTCCACTGGTGGACTTATATCTTGTTCCTGATATATTTCCAGTATATTTCATAGCATCAATTGCAGATATCTTCCCGGCATATTTTGCCGGTTTCCTTGCACTTATAAATACAGTTACAAATGCAAATACCACGGAAAATACATATATTCCCGGATTGAAACTGACCGCCGATGAAAGTGCAGCTTCCCTGTCTATCGACAGCATGTTCATAGCAAGAGGAACAACGCCAAATGACACCGCAGTTCCAAGAAGTACCCCTATCGGAATTCCTACACAAGCCAGATATAGTGCCTGTTTTTTCACTATCTTTTGTATCTGGGACATCGTGGCTCCGATGGTCTTCAGCATTCCATAGAATCTTATATCCTTTGTAACAGATATATACATTACATTATATATAAGAAGATATCCACTAAGGAGTATCATAAGAGCTATAATACCTATACTTATAGCTATAAAAACACGGTTTGAACCATTTTCAGACTGAACATCATATTTCACGTCAAACTTCTGGTCCTGCCTCAAAGTAACATTCTTCTCAAGTTCATCTTGGAGTTTATCACCCTTGCCCTCCTTTGCGGAGATACTGACACGTCCATCTTTCTGCATATCTATTCCCTGGGAATCCACATATTTCTTTGACACCAGGCATACGCTGCTCTTGGCAAATCCTGTGTACCAGCCTGAGAGCACAAAATTTTTCCTCTCACCATCCATCACAAACGTAACATTCTGACCTACCTTTGGCGACGTGATACCCATATTGTCAAGTATCTGCTTTGTGAGCATTATCTCATTCTCATCCTTCGGATAACTGCCATTTATATCGGTTATGGCAGGTTTCAGATTCTCATTAAATTCCGTATCATCATCATACTGAAGCAGATAACTGTACTTGCCTGATTCCGTGCTTACCGTCTGTGCATCGATCTGTATTCCCACCGCAAGAAGTGACGGACAGGACTTTATATCATTTATCTGACCTTCAGATGGATGCTCCATATATATAGAAGATCTTGTTCCCTGAAGTCTGAGCTGCATCTGGTTAAGATTTTTAGCTATGGAAAATCCCAATGTAAATACAGCCGTGAACATGAATGTTGTGAGAACGATCGCCAGAATAACAATTACATTTCGTACTTTATTCTGCTTTAACATGCGATGATATATCCTGCTCACCGCCGCCTGGTTATTGTTTCTAAGCATCCTTCTCACCCCCATTTGCCCCATCTGGTACTCCTGCTGAGAAGATCCTGCCATCTTCGATCCGTATCATCTGATCTGCCATGGTTGCTATCTCTTCATTATGAGTGATCATCACTATCGTCTGTGCAAACTCTTTACCAGTCAGCTTTAACAGTGCAATGACATCCATGCTGGTCTTGCTGTCCAGATTGCCTGTCGGCTCATCAGCCAATATGATAGAAGGTTTTGCTGCCAGCGCTCTGGCTATCGCAACCCTCTGCTGCTGGCCTCCTGACAGCTGGTTAGGCATGGAAAATTTCTTTTCCGATAAGCCGAGCACATCCATAATTTTATCTACATACGCAGTGTCTATCTTTGTTCCATCCAGCTCGATCGGAAGCACTATATTCTCGTACACATTTAATATCGGCACCAGATTGTAATTCTGGAAGACAAATCCTATCTTTCGTCTTCTGAATATCGTAAGTGCCTCATCATCCATTTCAAAAATAGCTTTGCCATCCAGTATAACATCTCCTGATGTTGGCCTGTCGAGACCTCCTAAGAGATTTAGAAGTGTTGACTTTCCGCTTCCCGAACTGCCTATGATAGATACAAATTCTCCCTCTTCAATATCAAGTGACACATCTGTAAGCGCATGCACGACATTGTCTCCTGTTCCGTATGTCTTTGTAAGATTGTGGGTTGATAATATATTCATGATACCTCTTCCTTTTCATTTCTTTTTCATTTTCTGCCATTTCTTTGTCTGATCTACTTGATGGTTTTATTCTAACATCCACATCTTACAATCTTATTACGTTTAATATTAAGATTTAGTGGTCACTGCTTACATTATCAATATATTAAAAGACCCAGCCCCTGTTAATAAGAGACTGAGCCTTTGATTTCTATCCATTATTTATGACTGTTTCTATACTCCGCCTACAAGTTGGCTGCCAGAACCTGTTCCATAACCTGCAGCACGCCCCGCTCCTCATTAGATGGGGCGCAAAATCTTGCAAACTTCTCCATGCCAGGCTGCGCATTTGCCACGATATAGCTGTAATATACCGTCTTCAGCATCTCCGCATCGTTGAAGTTGTCGCCGAATGCCATCATCTCGCTGGTATCGATACCAAGAAGTTCCCCGATCTTTCTCATGGCCATTCCTTTATTGATACCTTTATTCATGATGTCGATCCATTCTCTTCCGCCCACAGTGACTGAGAAGTTATCTCCAAAACGTGGCGTATAGATCTCTTTGTACTTCACGGCAGCATCCTTATCCGGAGCAAATATCGTAAACTTATTGGCCTCGACGTCAAGGCTTCTCATATCATCAACAAACACAAGATTACTGAGAAATGCTTTGAAAAACTTCGCATACTTCTCGTTTTTTTTCAGGACATATGCTCCGGATAGAGCACACAGTACAGCAACACCATCCGTCTCGTCCTCCACAAAGCGTATCATACTCTGGTACTCTTCCACATCCATCAGGCTCTTGTATATGATCTTGCCGCAGTTGGAGATAGCCGCACCGTTATCACCGATGACCACCATCTTATCCATCTTGTCTCCGAACATGTCCCTCAGGGTGTACATCGGTCTTCCACTGGCTACGACAAAACGAATCCCCTTCTCGTCCAGCCTGTCAATGTAATCGAAGAAACCATCCGGGAGTTTTCCATTCTCCATAAGCAGTGTATGATCCATGTCGGATGCAATTAATTTTACGTTCTTCATGTCTTCTCTTCCTTATATATTCTCTAATGTTATATTCTCTGGTGTTATATTTTCTGATATCTATCAGGTAATATTATATATTAACCATGCCTCTGCCAGCTTATCCCTTGCCATGCGTCTTATTTAAATAAGAGCGCACTATTTTTCTCCAGGTCATACTCCCTTGTATAACCGTCATCATCGTACAGCATATAGCTGCTGTTCCTGTAGCCGATCAGCTGCATTGTAGTCTTGTCGATATCCGCAACGCACTCCGCCGCAGCAACGATCGGTATACATTTGCCGCTTCTTACAAAAAGGATAACTTCATTCAAAGGTACCTCAACAAAGTGATGTCCCGCAGGCATCTCCGTCTGCGTGGCGCTGCCGTCTGCCGTAAACCTTACAAGCATCATATCCTCCGGCAGATACACATATCTTCCGATGGCATTCTGCGTGTAAACCGGTGCGATCATGATCTCATTTCCAAGCATGAGCTGATCCTCAACATGAGCCGCGATCCTATCATCTGGATATTCAAATGCCAGTGGCTTGAACATCATGTCGTCCGTCAAGGCCGCCTTCATGTACTCGCTGTATATATATGGAAGCAATCGATAACGGACACCGATCACATTCCTGAAATCCTCTATATGCTCAAACTGATAGCACTCCTGATCTCTTGTACCCTCACAAGAATGGTCACGCATGAGCGGAGTGAACACGCCGAGTGCAAGCCATCTGAGAAGAAGGTCTCTGGATGTGTCGCATCCAAATCCACCGAGATCCGCACCCGTATACAGGAAACCGCACATATTCATGGACGGAAGCATCTTGATGTTGAGCAGGATGTGTGACCACCACGATTTGTTATCACCCATCCAGACACCACCATAACGGTGCATTCCTACATAAGACGATCTGGAGAACAGAAGTCTTCTCTCATCCGGTGAGATCTCGCGAAGCGCCTCGCCTGCCGCTCTTGTCATGTTATATCCAAAGAGGTTGTGAACCTTGTCGTGACGCACCATCTTCCCATCCACATTGTGGTACATGGATTCATAATCCTTCTTGTTATTTGCAACACCTGCTGCCATACCCGAGATGCCCCAGACATCATCCACAGTCTCGTCCTTATCAATGAATTTCTTCATGGCTTCCTTCAGCTCACTCACACCCTCCGGGGTGAAGAAGATCGCCGGCTCATTCATGTCATTCCAGAAGCCCTCTATACCTGCATCCGTGAGGATCTTGTACTTTGCACCAAACCATCGTCTCGCCTCAGGGTTCAGCACATCAGGGAAATGCGTATATCCCGGCCATACCGCCGCAACGAAATCACTTCCATCTGCTCTCTTACAGAAGTAGTTATTTGCCACGCCCTCCTCATACACATCGTAACCTTCCTCGATCTTTACACCGGCATCTATGATCGGGATCAGGCGTATATTATCCTTTTTCAGATTCTCCACATACTCCGAAAAATCGCCAAAGTCGTCATTTATGGTGAAATCCTTATAGCTGTCCATGTAATCTATATCCATGTAGACCATATCGATCGGGATGTGGTTCTCTCTATATTTTCTCGCCACCGTCTCAAAGTCCTCCGGTGTCTTGTATCCCCAGCGGCTCTGTCCAAATCCAAATGCAAACTTTGGCGGGATATAACTCCTTCCGATCATCTTCCTGAACTGCTTTGTGATATCATATGGGCTGTCACCTGTTATCACATAGATATCCAGATCTGCACTGTCACAGAAAATATGCATCTCATTGTACTTCGTATATCCCACGTCAAATGTGATAGTGGATGGATAGTCAAAATACAGGCCAAATGTCTGCGCTCCTGAAACTATAATAAAGTTGTGTGATGCATACAGTGAGTATACATCCTCGTGATGATGCGGATTATCTGCATTGTTGCTTATGTACTTGTAGCCTCTCTTGTTGATCCCTCTGTTCGCCTCGCCAAGGCCATACACTATATCACTGTCCTCAAGACCAAATGTGTACGAAAGTCCGGCTGTTAAGTCTATATCGCCGTAATCTGGCTGTCCTTTTTCTGCTGCGATATCTACCACTACTGATTCTGTCTGAAATGGCTTTCCGTATGTGTACTTCTTTATCATGCTGTCACCTCTATTTATTTTATTATTTTTATTTGTCGCAATCTCTGATGTCCGTATCATCCTGCCCAGCCTGTCATATATATTATCGTATCCACATAATCTGATATCTTCACGCATCATGTCCGCCATCTCATGTGGCATCCCCCGGCTATGCTGGCATTCTCTATGCATCTCTCTTCTTTCTTCTGTATCTTTTTTTCTTTCTCCTGACAGTCTTGCCACGCTTTGCCGCCTGGGTCTTTCTGAACTCCTGTATCTGCTCGATCATGGCTGCATAATCCCTCTCGAACAGGATTTCACTGATCTCATGATGCACTATCTCCGCCGGAAGCCTGTCCACTATAAGCGTCCTGACAAAATCCTTGCTCTTACCCTTATACATTGGAAGACTGTATTTCTCCTGAATCTGGGAAATCTCCGGTCTCCAAAGTACACGGATCGTGCGAAGTAAATCAGCCTTCGGATTTGGCTGCATTTCCCTTACCACATAAAAGTCGATCTTGTGAGTCAGCTTGTCTGACGCTCCATCCTCCAGGCCTTCTGCATCTGGCTTGCTGCCTGTATCTGACTTGCTGCCTGTATCTGACTTGCTGCCTGTATCTGACTTGCTGCCTGTAGCCGGCTTACTTCCTGTAGCCGCCTCGATACCTGTATCATATTCTTCAACAGATATGATCCCCCAGTAGTCTGGCACATGCTCTGCCACATGACTTGCATGTGTACTTCCGACCACTACAATATTCTGGTCAAAATACAGATCATAGTCAGCTACCTGTCTCTCCAGACGTGTGTATGTGTCTGCGTCACTTTTTATCTCGATCCCCACTATCTTGTCCGGAATGACCATTACGACATCCGCACGGGAGTTGCCAACAGTCTTCTCCTCAAGGATCCGAACCTTACCATATCTCTCCTCAAGGAATTCAAATAATGGTTCACGTATATCTTTATCTAATAACATTTTTACCTCTGAATATTTATTCTCATTCACTTCATCATGATTATTTCTATTTACTTTGTTCTATTCACTTTATTCTGTTTACTTTATAATGTAATCTCTTCACTTTTCAAAGGTTATTGCAAACAATCCTATCTCAGATACTGTTATATTATATTCTAAACTACCATTAATTCAATTGGCTTAAGTAGGCTGCATATGTCTTTTTGTGCAATGTACAAAAAGAGGGCGGTAAGCTCTTAAGTAAGCCTACCGCCCTGTTTTTCTGTCAGCCTTTATTCACAAGCTCTGTGAACTTCTTAAGTGCAGCCTGTGCCTCCGGCGAAATATTCCTTGGCACTGCAATTCTCACTGTCACATAGTGATCGCCGTGGGTGTTGCCGCCTCTGGCCTGTACACCTTTGCCACGAAGCCTTATCTTGCTTCCCGACTGTGTACCCGGTGCTATCTTGCACTTCACATCACCAAACATGGTATGAACAAGTATCTCGCCGCCGAGAACTGCCACATCAAATGGCACAAGTGCCGTGGTATATATATCCAGTCCTTTACGCTCATAACCTGCCTTGTCTCTGACATTTACCTGAAGGAGCATATCTCCCGGCTGTCCTTTGCCGGTTCCAGGATAACCCTTGCCAGCAAGCCGGAGCACGCCGCCGCTTTCTATGCCCGCCGGTATATGAACTGTAAGCTGTGAACTGCCACCGCGTCCATCATTAAACGACAAAGTCTTGTCACATCCGTATACAGCATCATCAAAATCTATGGTGACGCTTGCCTCCATATCTCTTCCTCTGGCATTGAAGCTTCCCTGACTGAATCCACCAAAGCCGCCTCGTTGCGAGCGTCCACCGCCACCACCAAAGAACGAGCCAAATATATCGCCAAACATATCGCCGAAGTCTCCACCCTCAAAGTGGAAGCCTCCGCCTCCGAATGGATCACCACCTGCAGCTCCGCCGGAGCCATCGAATGCAGCCATTCCAAACTGATCATACATCTTCCTCTTCTCGGCGTCAGACAATACCGCATAGGCCTCAGAGGCCTCCTTAAACTTCTCTGCAGCCGTCGCATCGCCAGGATTCGTATCCGGGTGGTATTTCTTCGCCAGGGTTCTATATGCTCTTTTTATCTCAGCGTCCGTGGCTGTCTTAGAAACGCCGAGAACTTCATAATAATCTCTTTTTGAAGCCATGATTCCTACCTCCCGATAAGCCTATGTATAGTTTAACACTATCTGTCAAGTGATTCCATATTTTTAGCATTAAAATGCATACATAAAATCGAGGGAATTTTAGGCAATTTTTAAACTAATAATCCTTTGCTGGCGGTTTCCTTGTTCCTTCGATCAATATTGTCGAATGGCAATAATAGCACTTCCACCCATGTCGGTTTCATCTTTGCTATCCCCCCAAATAGTATGTTGTTATTTCTATTATTTCTTTATAGGCCTTTGTTTCTACATATTGGCATTGCATCTACACACGCCTTGTGGCTCTATAGCGAATTTATATTTATCGGACTTGCTTTTATCATTATCTACATTTGTCAAACGCATTATTTTTTTTAACAAATTTAATTTTCCATCCGGGCTGTTTGCCGCCATGTTACATCGCATTTATAACTCGCTGTTTTTATCTTCTTGAAAAAGTTAATACTTTTTCGATACAGCTTTTTATCTTTTTAGTATTTATTTCCATAAAAGCTGCAATAAATTCATTTATTTTATCTTTTGCACGTTATTTTTCAAAAAAGTGAAAATTTTATGCACTTTTATCACAAGAAACACAAATAAGTGCGAGTCAGTGCAGCCAACGCAAATCCACACCTCAATGACAAGTGCTAGTTGGCACAGTCAGCGCAAATCCACACAAATGCCCTTCTCCATAAAGAATCACTATAAAAACACTAAAAAAGCACCTCCGCCGATGATTCCACCAGTGGAGATGCCTTCGCATGGCTAATACTATTATCCTACTGCTTTACGTTGAAAGCCTTGATTCCAGGATATACTGCGCAGTCGCCAAGCTGTTCTTCGATTCTGAGGAGCTGGTTGTACTTTGCGACTCTCTCTGATCTTGAAGGAGCACCTGTCTTGATCTGGCATGTGTTGAGTGCCACTGCGAGATCTGCAATAGTTGTATCTGCTGTCTCACCTGATCTGTGTGATGATATTGCTGTGTATCCAGCCTTATGAGCCATCTTGATAGCCTCAAGTGTCTCTGATACTGAGCCGATCTGGTTGAGCTTGATAAGGATACAATTTGCGCATCCCATCTCGATACCCTTTGCAAGTCTCTCTGTATTTGTAACGAACAGATCATCACCGACAAGCTGAACCTTGTCGCCAAGTCTTGCTGTGAGCTTCTGCCATCCTTCCCAATCCTCCTCATCGAGACCATCCTCGATTGAGATGATAGGATACTTCTCAACAAGCTTTGCCCAGTGCTCAATGAGCTGCTCTGCTGTATACTCTGTTCCAGCCTTTGGAAGCTTGTACCAGCCCTTGCCCTTCTCACTCTTCCACTCTGATGAAGCAGCGTCCATAGCGATCATAAAGTCCTTACCCGGCTCATATCCAGCCTTCTTTACAGCCTCAAGTATTGTCTCGATAGCCTCCTCGTCAGACTTAAGTGCCGGAGCAAATCCACCCTCATCACCTACTGATGTGGCAAGGCCTCTATCCTTGAGAATCCCTGCAAGTGCATGGAATACCTCTGCACACCATCTCAGACACTCCTTAAATGAAGGAGCACCAACTGGCATGATCATGAATTCCTGAACGTCAAGTCCTGATGACAGAGCATGACATCCACCGTTTACGATGTTCATCATTGGAACCGGAAGCTTGTTTCCTGAGATTCCGCCGAGGAATCTGTAAAGAGGAATGTCAAGAGAGATTGAAGCTGCTCTTGCTGCTGCGATTGAAACTGCAAGAATCGCATTTGCGCCAAGGTTTGACTTGTCCTTTGTCCCATCTGCCTTGATCATTTTTGCATCTACTGCATATATATCAGACGCATCCATTCCTGTAAGTACGTCATTTATAGTCGTATTTATATTCTCTACTGCCTTCTGGACACCCTTGCCAAGGTATCTTGACTTGTCTCCGTCGCGAAGCTCAAGTGCCTCAAACTCACCTGTAGAAGCGCCACTTGGCGCAGCGCCACGGCCTACTGTTCCATCTGCCAGATACACCTCTGCCTCAACTGTTGGATTTCCTCTTGAATCAAGGATTTCTCTTCCTACTACCTTTTCAATCTCAAGATAATTCATCATTTTTATATTTCTCCTTTCTAGTATCGCCCCCTCCCTTACGGTCGGCGGCAGTTCGTCGGTGCATTCCGATATGTGCCCACAGGGCACATGGCACCTCCTCTTTCTTGTATCGCCCCGGAATTCCTCTGATTCAGCAGTTCACAGAAGGTACAGGAGCTCACATGATTTACGATGTTAGTCTAAACTAACTTTATTCTAAAATCAACACGAGTATTTGCTCATATTTTATCATTTAGCCATCTAAGGCATCGCATCTTTATGTATAACATTGACAATTTTATCTTAGTCTATACCATTTTCACCATATAATATAAACATTAAATTTATGCCAGATAACAGACGTCTTATTTTTTCTTTGCAAAACCAATATTTTATCTATTATCCAAGAGCCACATCCAGAACCATCATAAGTGCAAATCCCACCGCAGCACCTATAGTTCCTATATTTGTGTGCTC
>URJI01000078.1 GCA_900548215.1 uncultured Coprococcus sp.
TGACACGCTATTGCCAAGCGAACCTTTCACTCCTTTCCTGTCAACTCCGCTGGAAGTACATGCCACATCATACTTTGCCGCATCTGCCAGTATATTAAGTTTTTCCTTGGTTGTCAGTCCCGTAATTATTTCACTCATGCTACAATTATACGAACATTTGTTCGATATTGCAAGTGGTATTTTTTTCATTGCTATTTTTTCTATTTTTTCATTCAAGCTTCAAGCATTTACGGTTCAAACATTTACAGAACATCAATTAAACAACTTCCTTTAGATCCCCCCTATAAGTACCTAAGCCCCGTACAACACAGAAAGGCCATATACTTTCATATGAAAGTATACAGCCTTTCTTCTTAGCAGATTGATAATTATCTATCCGCCATATATTTACATTGTTCTTATGCTTTTTCTTAGAGCTGAGGACCTGCTGCAACTAATGCCTTACCTGCTGCATTACCCTCGTACTTAGCAAAATTCTTCTGGAATCTTGCTGCAAGATCCTTAGCCTTTGTCTCCCACTCTGAAGCATCAGCGTATGTGTCACGTGGGTCAAGGATTGCTGGGTCTACGCCAGGAAGCTCTGTTGGAACCGCAAAGTCGAACATAGGGATCTTCTTTGTAGGAGCCTCATTGATAGCACCGCTGAGGATCGCATCGATGATTCCTCTTGTATCCTTGATTGAGATTCTCTTACCTGTTCCATTCCATCCTGTGTTGACAAGATATGCCTTAGCACCGCTCTTCTCCATCTTCTTAACAAGCTCCTCTGCATACTTTGTAGGATGCAGCTCGAGGAATGCCTGACCGAAGCAAGCTGAGAATGTAGGTGTTGGCTCTGTGATACCTCTCTCTGTACCAGCAAGTTTTGCTGTGAATCCTGACAGGAAGTAGTACTGTGTCTGCTCTGGTGTAAGGATTGATACTGGAGGAAGTACTCCAAATGCATCTGCTGAAAGGAAGATTACATTCTTTGCAGCTGGTGCTGATGATATAGGTCTTACAATGTTCTTGATGTGATCTATTGGGTAAGATACACGAGTGTTCTCTGTTACGCTCTTATCAGTGAAGTCAATCTTGCCGTTTGCATCAAGTGTAACGTTCTCAAGAAGTGCGTTTCTCTTGATTGCGTTGTAGATGTCTGGCTCTGAATCCTTGTCAAGGTCGATAACCTTAGCGTAGCATCCACCCTCAAAGTTGAATACACCGTTGTCATCCCAGCCGTGCTCATCATCGCCGATGAGGAGACGCTTTGGATCTGTTGAAAGTGTTGTCTTACCTGTTCCTGAAAGTCCGAAGAAGATAGCTGTGTTCTCACCGTTCATATCTGTGTTAGCTGAGCAGTGCATTGAAGCCATTCCCTTAAGTGGAAGGTAGTAGTTCATCATTGAGAACATACCCTTCTTCATCTCTCCGCCGTACCATGTATTTACGATAACCTGCTCGTGGCTTGTGATGTTGAATGCTACACATGTCTCTGAGTTAAGTCCTAACTCCTTGTAGTTCTCTACCTTAGCCTTTGAAGCATTGTATACTACGAAATCTGGCTCGAAGTTCTTAAGCTCTTCCTCAGTTGGCTTGATGAACATGTTTGTTACGAAATGAGCCTGCCAAGCAACCTCAACGATGAAACGGATAGCCATACGTGTATCAGCATTTGCTCCGCAGAATGCATCAACTACGAAAAGTCTCTTGTTTGAAAGCTCCTTCTTTGCAAGATCCTTAACTGATGCCCATGTCTCCTCTGTCATTGGATGGTTGTCGTTCTTATACTCATCTGATGTCCACCATACAGTGTCCTTTGAGTTCTCATCTACTACGATATACTTATCTTTAGGTGAACGGCCTGTGTAAATACCAGTCATAACGTTAACTGCGCCAAGCTCACTAACCTGTCCCTTCTCGTATCCCTGAAGGTCAGCCTTTGTCTCTTCCTCGAATAACAATTCATATGAAGGATTGTGTACGATCTCTGTTGTGCCTGTAATGCCATACTTAGTTAAATCAACTGTTGCCATTTTTCTTAACTCCTTTTCTTTAAATGTATTTCATTGATAGGTGCATACCGCCTGTGTCCTACTGGCACTGTGGTTATACAGCACTCAATAATCTGAAAATAAATATGAGCAATCTCGTTCACATTCAGTTGAAAGTATACCCAATTAGTAAAAATAAATCAATATCATTATTGAGATTTTTTCGTGGTTTATAGAAACTTCACATTTTTAAAATGTTTTTTGTACATAGACCTTGCATTTCCTAAGCACAGAAAATATCATCTTCGTCTGCAGCTTCTTTTTTCCAGGGTTTTAGATCTGATGATCAATATATCCCCCATCTCTATCACAAGATCACCCGTCGGGAGGACAGACATCTTATCTCTAAGCACCATATATATGCTCACGCCATACTCATCTGATGCTGAACTCACTGTCCGCCCCATAAACTTGCTGCCTTCAGTCACCATAACCTCACCTATCTCATCTATATCTACAAACTTCGAATCCTCGTTCGCATTTGTCTGGTACTGCTCAACAAATCCTGCACTTATAATACCTGTAGGAATAGCCACAAGAAGGACTCCCATAAATGCAATAACAATCGCCATACACTTTCCAAGCAGCGTTATGGGGTAAATATCCCCGTATCCCACTGTGAGCACTGTAGATACCGACCACCATATACCGCTGAATGCATTGCGGAACACCCCCGGCTGTGCGGCATGTTCCGTGCTGTACATACACAGGCTGCTGGCCACCATTAGCACAAATATAATAAATACCGACGACAATATCTGCCTGCTCTTCTTTAAGAGGACCATCTTGATAACATTAAAACTGTCATAATGCGAATTTATCCTGAACAGATGAAATATCCTGACTACCCTGAGCATTCTGAATACAACAAAACCTGAAAGGAAAAACACTGGTATTATCGTGAGCAGATCTACAACTCCATCATACGATACAAGAAACTTTCCTATAGCCCTGTACCGGGTGCATTTCGGATACAAAAAATCTGCTGTCCATATTCTTAACAGATATTCCACGCAGAATATACCTGTAGTGACCCACTCGATAATCCTAAGCACTCCGTAATACGGCGTAAGTTCCTCATAAGTCTGCATAAACATAACAGATATATTGGCAAGGATCACCACAACTATAAAAATGTCAAACATACGGCTGATGACATTGCTCCTATCTCCTATCTGTATAGTATCAAATATCGTCTTTTTCAGTTTTGTCCTGTTTACTGCCACAATATACCCCCTGGGTGAAAATATCATCAGTTATCTTTAAGCACACCCATCATCTAATCTATCATCTCTTTCATTCTGAGGCCTGACGGTTTTTAATCTTTTCCCTTTGTTCACATTCTCTTCCTCCAAATCGCATACACATATCCCGATTATACCATTCTATGTATAACACCCACAATTATTTTTTCTTTTTTTGTGCGTTTTTTTCACGTGTCACAATTTCTTTAAATTTCGATGATTTATTTTTGCAAAACGTTTTTTTTCTGTACATATTCTGTTCATATTTTATGTTTATACTGAACTCAGTTGTTAAGGAGAAGTAATTTCTACTCATTGTTGTTTAAATTGTTGTTAAAAAAAGAACCACTTGCAATTCAAGTGGTTCTTTTTTTGTCATTTAATGTCAACGAACATTTAATAGTTTCCGTTGTTATAATCCTAATCTGTAGGAAGCTTTGCCTTCTCATAAATCTCCATAACTTTTGCATCCGGCTTCTTTGTCAGAAGAGAGACAACTATGGCTGTCACAAATGCGGCCGCAAATCCAGGTACGATCTCATAAAGTCCGGTAGGACCTGCGAGGAATTTATACCAGAGCATATCCACAGCAAAACCAACTATGATAGATGCAAGCGCACCGTTGTAATTCAAGCGTTTCCAATACAGTGACAAAAGAATAACCGGTCCAAATGCTGAACCAAATGCTCCCCATGCATTTGACACAAGAGCCATGATTCCCTCGCAGTTTGGATTCATTGCTATCGCAAGCGCCACAACTGATATTATGATAACAACTATTCTTCCAGCCCAGAGCATCTCCTTATCTGAGGCATTCTTTCTGAATACTGGTTTGTATACATCAGATGCAAATGCCGATGATGATGCAAGGAGCTGTGAATCCGCTGTACTCATAGAAGCCGCAAGGATGGCCGACAGAAGAATACCCGCCACAAGCGCCGGGAACACGCCTCTTACCAATCTTATAAACACCTGTGAATTGTCTGTAAGACCGTCTCCAAGGTATTTGAGTCCAACCATACCTACAACTGACGCCATAACAAGGATAATTCCAGTCCAGCACGTTCCAACTATCCTGGATTTCTTCATCTCCTTCTCTGACTTAATCGATATATATCTTATAAGTATGTGAGGCATACCCATGTAACCAAGTCCCCACGCAAGACCAGAGATTATATTTATCACACTCTCTCTGTCAAACGAACCGCTTACAAGCGCATTGTAATAGTTCGCCGGAATCTCCAGATCAGGTGCTATAAAACCTGCACCCTGCATAGTGATAACCGCTATAATAGGTGCAATCATAAGTGCTGCCAGCATCAAAAGTCCCTGGAAGAAATCAGTCCAGCACACAGCATTAAATCCACCCAGGAATGTATAGACGATGATAATAACCGCTGCGCCGATCATTGCTTTATTTCTATCTATACCCATTACAGTATTAAAAAGCGTTCCGCACGCTGATATACTCGATGCAGCATATATGCAATATGCAACAACAAATATAACCGCACATATTATAAGAAGAAGTTTGTTGTCTGACTGAAAACGGTTCGTCAGATACTGCGGTATCGTGATAGAGTCATTGAAAGCTATAGAGAACCTTCTAAGTCTCGGTGCTATAAATATCCATGCGCACGCTGTTCCTATAAACAGGCCAACAGATATCCACATATTGCTGAGTCCCGATGCATAGAACGCTCCCGGCAGTCCCATAAGCACCCACGCACTCATATCTGAAGCCCCGGCACTGAGCGCCGCAACCAGACCATTCATATCCCTTCCGCCCAGGAAGTAATCTTTTTCGCCTGCATTTCCTCTGGATTTAAAGAAGAAATAAATTCCCACGCCGATCACCAGGACGAAATACGCAATAAACGCAATCATCTCGTAAACATTCATTCGTTAATCCACCTTCCATATTTTATCTTTTATTTACTCCGCACTTGACTTTTTCCCGCCAAGCGCACACAACAAAGCAAATTCTACACGTAAACACTGCAAATTGCAAGAATTATAAATAAAAAGCAGCCGGCACGAGGAGTTTTCTGCCATATGACACGTTTCTTTGAGCCGACTGTTTTATTATTTTATTACTTTATATAATGCTTCAGATTAGAAACCAATATGTCTGTTATCAGTAATTCTCTTTGCCTTGCCCTCTGATCGTGGAATCGTCTTAGGAGGAACCAGTTCAACCTTTGCGCTGATAAGCAGAGTCTGCTTGATATCAGTCTTTATACGGGCAGCAACCTTCTCAAGCCTTGAAGAATCGCTCATGTCCACATCCTCCTTGAGCTCAACCTGAACTGTCAGTTTATCCTGTGAATTAACACGATCAACAATGAGCATATAATGAGCTGATGCCTCATCCACGCCGAGAAGTACCGACTCTATCTGGCTAGGGAATACATTCACTCCACGGATAACAAGCATATCATCTGTACGTCCTGTGATACGGCTCATCTTGACCGTTGTTCTTCCACATGCACATGTGCCGTGAGTAAGTGTACATATATCATGTGTCCTGTATCTGATCATAGGAGTACCAGTCTTAGTAAGAGTTGTAAACACCAATTCTCCAGGAACTCCGTCAGGAAGATGTTCCTCTGTGACCGGATCAATAATCTCTGCAAGGACATGATCCTCATTGATATGCATTCCATTCTTCTCGAAGCACTCAAACGCAACACCCGGTCCGCCAATCTCTGTAAGTCCATATATGTCAAATGCGTCGAAGTCCAGAAGTTCCTCAAGATGCTGTCTCATCTCCGCTGTCCAAGGCTCTGCTCCGAAGCAGCCCGACTTGATCTTGAGTTCCGATGGAGCAATGCCCATCTCTCTGATCGTCTCTGCAAGATATGTAGCATATGATGGTGTACAACAGAGCATTGTAGTGCCAAGCTCTTTCATCATCGTGATCTGTCTCTGTGTATTACCTGATGACATCGGTACCACCATGGCTCCAACCTCAGTCGCTCCCTGATGAGCACCGAGACCTCCCGTAAACAAACCATAACCATAGGCCACCTGTATGATATCATCCTCTCCGGCTCCGGCACACTTGAATGCCCTGGCAACCATCTCTGTCCATACATCGATATCATTACGTGTATATCCTGTTACGATAGGCTTTCCTGTGGTTCCTGATGAACCCTGTATTCTGATGATGTCCTTCTTGTCTGCTGCGAACAAGCCAAATGGGAAGTTATCCCTGAGATCTGTCTTCTGCATAAACGGAAGCTTTACAATGTCATCTATGCTGTTTATATCCTCCGGCTTTACTCCCGCCTCATCCATTCTGGCTCTGTAAGCCGGTACATTTGCATATTCAAGTTCTACTGTCTTTCTAAGTCTCTCCCCCTGAAGTTTTCTTCTCTCCTCAGGATCCATGCACTCCATCTCTTTATTGTAGATGTAATGAATCTTTTTCTGTCTCATAACTTCAACGTCCTCCATAAGTTAAATCAAGTTGTTTGTGCATCTTGCCGGTTTTATATAACACTTTAACACGCCAAACAACTAAATTGTACATACATATAAGAGGCATGTCAAGGAAAAGCACGCAACTGCCGGATAGTTTCTATATTTTTTTGCTTTTCATCAAAATAATTGCATTAAAAAAACACATTGACCGCATACATTTCTATTGCATTTGTTTTTCTTAAGTCGTATATTATATCTGACAACAGCACAAAGACGCGGGAGCTTGTATTACAGGCTGAGAGGAAGGTATAACCTTCGACCGATAACCTGATTTGGATAATGCCAACGTAGGGATGCCTGGGAATAGGCGATTATAAATTATAAGTTTCTATAAAGTTTTATACCAGCCCGTTCATATATATTCTTGATATAAGCATTTTATTGGAGTTACCAGATTGGCAGCTCCTTTTTTTGTGTCTGAAACCTGGGCTATGCTCACGGGTGTCATTTTTAATTTACCGCAGGGAGGAAAGAGCTATGGTAACAGTAAACGGAAAAGAACTCGATGTCGCAGGAAAGAACCTGGCGGTATTTCTTGAAGAATCTAATTACAAACCAGTAAGGGTTGTAGTTGAGATCAACGAAGAGATAATACCAAGGGATCAGTACAAAGACATCACATTTTCTGATGGCGACTGTGTAGAAGTCGTCAGCTTTATGGGAGGAGGAACAATCAGATGAACAACGACAAACTTATCATAGGCGGACACGAATTCACCTCCAGATTCATTCTGGGATCAGGAAAATATTCCATGAAACTTATAGAATCAGCCGTAAAGGACGCAGGGGCCGAGATCATCACTCTCGCAGTGCGCCGCGCAAACACAAGTGAGGAAGAAAACATCCTGGATTTCATACCAGACGGAGTGACTCTCCTTCCAAACACAAGCGGAGCAAGAAATGCCGATGAAGCAGTCCGTATCGCCCGCCTTGCAAGGGCTCTTGGATGCGGGAACTTTGTAAAGGTAGAGATAATGCGTGACAGCAAATATCTTCTTCCGGACAATCAGGAGACCATCAAGGCTACAAATACGCTTGCCAATGAAGGATTTGTGGTTCTTCCTTATATGTATCCTGATCTGAACGCAGCCAGAGATCTCGTATCAGCCGGAGCATCAGCAGTTATGCCTCTTGCTTCCCCAATCGGCTCGAACAAGGGTCTTGCAACAAAGGATTTCATCCAGATCCTGATCGATGAGATAGAACTTCCTATAATAGTGGATGCAGGAATAGGCAGGCCATCACAGGCTTGTGAAGCTATGGAGATGGGTGCTGCAGCCATCATGGCAAACACAGCACTTGCCACAGCTGGAGATCTTCCACTTATGGCATCAGCATTTAAGGACGCAATAAACGCAGGGCGCAAAGCATATCTCGCAGGACTTGGAAGGGTTCTTACAAGAGGCGCATCCGCATCGGATCCACTCACAGGATTCCTGCACGACTAAGGAGGCTGACATATACATGAATAACGAAACATCAGTAGATAACACATCTGATCAGGCAACAGAAAACCACTTTCTGATAGACTCAGAATACCTTTCACCTGAGGCTCTGGCAATCAAGCACAGACTGGAGACAGATCCATCATCAAGAAAAAGTCACATGGAATACCTTCCCGGCATGGAAATCATTAACTCCGATATCAGATCCAATGTAATGGATCACATGAACAGTTTTGATTACAGCAAGTACACTGGACGTGACGTAATGAAAGCGCTGGAGCATGAGACATGCAGCATAGAGGACTTCAAAGCACTGCTCTCCCCCGCCGCCGAACCATTTCTTGAACAGATGGCCGTGCGCGCCAGCCGTGAGACCAGCCGTCATTTTGGAAATACTGTATATATGTTCACCCCACTCTACATAGCAAATTACTGCGAAAACTACTGTGTATACTGTGGTTTCAACTGTTACAACCACATCAACAGAATGAAGCTGTCCACGGAGCAGATTGAGAAGGAAATGAAGATAATCGCAGACAGCGGCATGGAGGAGATCCTTATCCTCACGGGAGAGAGCCGCAGTCAGAGTGATGTGACATATATCGGGGAAGCCTGCCGTCTTGCCAGAAAATATTTCCGTATGGTGGGACTTGAGATTTATCCTGTAAACACCGATGAATACCGATATCTCCACGAATGCGGCGCCGACTATGTGACAGTATTCCAGGAGACCTACGACGCAGACAAATATGAGACTCTTCATCTGATGGGGCATAAAAGAGTCTGGCCATACCGTTTCGATGCGCAGGAACGTGCACTCATGGGTGGCATGCGAGGGGTAGCATTCTCAGCACTGCTGGGGCTCTCCGACTTTAGAAAGGACGCTCTGGCAACAGCACTGCATGCATACTATCTGCAGAGAAAATATCCTCATGCCGAGATATCGCTCTCCTGCCCAAGACTGCGTCCTATAATAAACAATGAGAAGATAAACCCTCTGGATGTTCACGAAAAACAGCTCTGCCAGATACTGTGCGCATACAGAATATTCCTGCCATACGCCGGAATAACCGTGTCTTCGAGAGAAAGCGCCGATTTCAGAAATGGAATAGTCAAGATCGCAGCCACCAAGGTATCCGCAGGAGTTTCTACGGGTATAGGTGACCACGAAAGCAAATACAGCGGCAAGGAGTCATCTTCCAAGCAGGGAGACGAACAGTTTGAGATAAATGATAACAGAAGTCTGGAGCATATGTATTCCGACATAGAAAGCGAAGGTCTCCAGCCTGTTTTAAATGATTATCTCTATGTATGATAAGGAGTTTTATATGTATAAATTTGATCCAACTTTGTATTTTATAACCGACAGCACAGGCTTATCAGAAAGTGAATTTCTGTACAGAGTTGAATGTGCTCTAAGCGGAGGTGTCACACTGCTGCAGCTCCGAGAAAAGGACAGAACTACCCGTGAATATATCCATCTTGCAGAATGCGTGCACAGGATCGCCCAAAGATATAATGTGCCTCTGATCATAGACGACCGTGTAGATGTGGCACTGGCAGCGGATACTGAAGGTGTCCACGTGGGACAGACAGACATGCCGGTTAAGACAGCCAGAAAACTTATGGGATGTGACAAAATAGTAGGTGCAACCACCAAGACTGTCTCTCAGGCCACAGAAGCTTACGAACAGGGTGCCGATTATCTCGGCGTCGGCGCCATATATCCGACCACAACAAAGGTCAAGACAGTTCTCACATCCACGGATACTCTCCGGGAAATCTGCAAGGCAGTACCCATCCCGGTAAATGCTATAGGCGGACTGAACGCCTCCAATCTGGGCGTTCTGTCTGGGATTCCAATAGCAGGGATATGCGTGGTGTCTGCCATCATGAAAGCAGGCGACCCGGAAAGTATGGCACGTACACTCCTTAAGCTGTCAAAAGAATTACAGAAGTCTTTATAAATATTAAAAGCGTATGAGGGTTGTGCTCATACGCTTTTTTGTATGTGTAGTAAACAACTATTATTGACACAACTTCACCAGATTGTATCACATCAATAAATCCACTGTTTAATCCTTCACGATCAATAATCAAGTTACTGCAAAGAAAATATTAACCACATATCACGTTCTATATATGGGAGTGCATTTCATCAGAATCTACGCATTAATCTGCCAACAGATACTGCGATCCAAAACTCTATCGCTGTTGCTACGACATACATAGCTATACATATAGCCACCCTTTTACCAGTGGACATCTTCTTGTTATTTGCCACAGATGTGGTTATAGTTGCCACGGTCGCATTGACGAGTGCACCTAGCGCACCGCCAAGTATCAAAAAGATATTCACCAGATAGAGTACATAGAACACCCATGTCCATCCCGGCAGCTTTGGTGACTGATATGGCTGTCCGGTCTTAAGGTCTATTCCATCCATGAGAAGTACAACGCCATCTATCTGACCTATTATCAGTGTCAGTTCCTTTCCTGCAAGCGGCACGATATAATCGCATCTCGGAACCATAAACTTTCTTTTACGCTCAAGTGACCTAAGTTTAAAAGCTTCACCGCCGTTGATATACACGCTGCCTTTCATATACTCCATCAGATACACAACGCCATTTATCTGGACATTCCAACTGTACCTTTCTTCTTTTGCCATAATCTTGTTCCTCCTATAAAATTAGCAATAACTTGATTATAGAAAAAAATCACTTTCACACAAGCTAATTATAGTTGCAGAGCACGCAACCGACAGTTGCAAGCCTTGATTTTACTGAAAAAAGCCCCACACCATATGATCATATCCTGAAGATATCTCATATCGGTGTGGGGCTTTTGATGTTGTTATCTGATGATCAGATCAAACAGCTTTGTCCGATTTATACGTAGCTTGTTGTGTTGATCTTGACACCAGGTCCCATTGTTGAAGCAATTACAACACTCTTAAGGTACTGGCCCTTAGCAGCTGCTGGCTTTGCCTTAACAATAGCATTTATTAATGTCTGGAAATTCTCGTTTAACTGTTCCTCTGTGAAAGAAACTTTTCCCACTGGCACATGGATAATGTTGGCTTTGTCAAGTCTGTACTCTATCTTACCAGCTTTGATATCTGAGATAGCCTTTGTTACGTCCATAGTAACTGTTCCAGCCTTAGGGTTTGGCATGAGACCCTTTGGTCCAAGTACACGACCAAGACGTCCTACAACGCCCATCATGTCAGGTGTTGCAACTACAACATCAAAATCTAACCATCCCTCATTCTGGATCTTTGGTACGAGCTCATCTCCACCTGCGTAATCAGCACCTGCTGCAAGAGCCTCGTCAACCTTAGCACCCTTAGCAAATACGAGAACCTTAACAGTCTTACCTGTTCCGTGTGGAAGAACTACAGCACCACGAACCTGCTGATCAGCGTGACGTCCATCAACGCCGAGTCTGAGGTGTGCCTCTACTGTCTCATCAAACTTAGCTGAAGCCATCTTCTTAACTAAAGCAACTGCCTCAGTTGCCTCGTAAGCAGCTGTCTTATCATAGAGCTTGCTTGCATCTACATATTTCTTACTCTTTATCATTATTATAAACCTCCTGTGGTCATATCGGGAGCGACCCTCCCACTAAATATCTGTATTACTCTTCAACTGTAACGCCCATTGAACGAGCTGTTCCAGCGATCATGCTCATAGCAGCCTCAAGGCTTGCAGCGTTCAGATCCTTCATCTTAAGTTCAGCGATCTCCTGAACCTTAGCCTTAGAAATTGTTGCAACCTTAGTCTTCTTTGAGTTTGCAGAACCTGACTTGATGTTACATGCCTTCTTGATGAGAAGTGCTGCAGGTGGAGTCTTTGTAATGAAGCTGAAGCTCTTATCCTGATATACTGTGATAACGACAGGAATAACCATGTCACCCTCATTAGCTGTTCTTGCATTAAATTCCTTTGTGAAAGCAACGATATTAACACCGTGCTGACCAAGTGCTGGTCCAACAGGTGGTGCAGGAGTTGCCTTTCCTGCAGGTATCTGTAATTTGATGTATCCTTCTACTTTCTTTGCCATTTTAGCATTCCTCCAAAATATTGTGGTGATAACGGGTCTTACCCTTCCACTTGATAATTACAACTTCTTGATATCAGCAAACGCAATATCAACAGTATTTACACGACCAAACATCTCTACTTCGATGGCTACGGTCTGTTTTGCAGTATTAATTGCCTTAATTGTTGCTACGGTGCCTTCCCATGCACCTGAAGTAACTGTCACTGAGTCGCCAACTTCGACGTCAACAACGATTTCCTCTGATGTCTGATACAGATTGCTAAGTTCCTCGTCTGTGAGAGGAACAGGCTTTCTTGGATCCGAACCAACAAACCCTGTAACTCCTCTTGTGTTACGCACAACATACCATGTCACATCATTCATGACCATGTTTACAAGCACATAACCAGGAAGAATCTTTCTCTGAACATCCTTAGGCTTTCCATTCTTGATCTCTGTGGCATCCTCAACAGGAACAACTACTTCTATGATCTGATCCTGCAAATTCCTGTTTTCTTTTGTTTTCTCAATATCAGCCTTTACTTTGTTTTCATATCCTGAGTAGGTATGAACAACATACCATCTTGCATTCTCTGCTTCTGACATATTCTCCACCATCCTTTACCCAACTATGAACTTCAAACCAATCTGAATTAGCCAGTCAACAATAGCGATCACGCAGCCGAGAACGACTGATGAAAGTATTACCGCAAATGACTGTCTTGCAAGGGATTTCCTGTCAAGCCATGTAATCTTCTTGAACTCTCCCTTTAATTCCTGAAACCAGCTTCTTTTGAGAGTTTTTGAATTTTCTTCTGATTTAGACATAACTCACTTCCTCCTTACCGGTTCAGACTATTTTGTCTCCTTGTGTACTGTATGAGCCTTGCAGAATCTACAGTACTTCTTTGTTTCCATTCTGTCTGGATGCGTTTTCTTATCCTTTGTCATATTGT
>URJI01000079.1 GCA_900548215.1 uncultured Coprococcus sp.
GGAAAATACGTTGTGTCCTGTACTGGTTTTAAAGGAGTATACATCCAATGTTTTAAGGAGCTGGTCTATCTTGGCTTTAAGCTCAAATTCCTCTGTCTTGAGAGACTGTACCTGCTCAAGTTTGCTTATATATGAATCATTAAAAAAGTTCAGCAGATCCTGATTTGTGCTGCGAACAAGTTTAAGACTTTCTATAGATGTGTTGTCCATGACATTACTCCTTTCCCGTATTTTTCATTGTAGTATACGCAAATGTATGTGTCAACAAATGAGATAAAAAAGTATAGTTGAAAATACATTAATATAGAAGAAACACATATACTTATAATCTAATTATGTTATTAACTTATACAATGCCATTCTTCAGCGCATCATTGGTTGGAATTCAACTATCATGAGATGTCTGATATAGCGTGATGTTTTTATTTTTTATTTCTATAAGCCACCAATCTATTGATAGGGGTTCCCATTGCGGAGAATTTTGTCTCGTATTCCGTCATGATATTGCCTTCGTTATATTCTGAGTGGTGAAGGTCATAGGTGTAGTTCTCCAGAATCCATCCTGCTTCAGGTACCTGTTCAAGTGAAAAATCAAATAACCCACGGTTATCAGTTTTAAAAATAACTCTGCCTTCAGGTGCAAGAAACTGATCATATAATCCAAGAAAATGAGTGGATGTGAGACGGCGTTTTGCATGTCTGTCTTTTGGCCATGGATCTGAAAAATTCAGATATATGCGGTCAACCTCATCTTTGTCAAATACATCTGTAATGTACTCTGCGTCCATTCTGATAAAGAACAGATTTTGAAGATCCGGTTCCTGTTCTCTTTTTTCGATTGCTCTTACAAGTACGCTGGAATATTTTTCTATTCCAAGATAGTTGATGTCTGGATTTCGCCTGGCAAGTTCCATGATGAACTGACCTTTTCCCATTCCTATCTCTATATGTATGGGATTGTCATTGCCAAAAAAACTATGCCAGTGCCCTTTTATAGAAGTTTCTTCGTGGACAACATAATCATTTGCCGCAATAGTTTCTCTAGATCCCTTAACATTTCTAAGTCTCATAGTAATCTCCATTTATTAATGAAATAATCTGATTTTAAACTATGTTTTATAATAACATAGCAAAAAATGATATTCAAACAAAATGGCTTAAATCCATGGTAAAATACTATTTATAAAACATAGTAATGAGCAATATAAAATTTTTTTGAAAAAAATAAAAAAAACACTTGCATTATTTCTGAATATGTTATATACTCCATATTGTTGTGACGGAGACAACACAACAAACCAATAAAACACGGGCCGCTAGCTCATTTGGTAGAGCACCTGACTCTTAATCAGGGTGTGCGGGGTTCGAGCCCCCGGCGGCCCACTTCAAGATGGATTGACTGCAATTAGTTGTGGCTGGTCCATTTTCTTTGTGTATAGGTATTATAATTATATCAATACAATTTATGTCACAATATGACTTACACATGATATGTTTATAAATCATATAAATATGTAGAAATATAAAAACTGTGATAGAAGCAGGTTCTATCACAGTTTTTATATTTTGACTTATAATGACTTATAACCATTATTTTTATATATTTATAATCTTATATATGATTCCAGATCACACACCTTCATTGTCAAATGCCGGTATAAAACTCTCACTGGCTGTCTCACCTTCCTGTATAAATCCATTTTCAACACCGATATCTATAGCGTAGTCTACCAGCTCGTCGTATTCTGCTGCTGTGAGTTTGCGGTTAAGCTCAGGATATTTGTCAGCGATGCCGGGCATAGGAGTGTATTGATTCATTATGCTAAGATAGATCGAATCACCATATGTATCATATAGATACGTTATGACAGCCTTTGAGTCTTCCATGCAGCCTGGAAGCTGCAGATGCCTGACGATAACTCCTTTTTGCATGATTCCATCGCCGTTGAAATACATATGAGAACCGCCGCATTGTCTGACCATTTCAGCAATGGATTCTTTTGCGTGGTCAGAATAGTCGGGGGCGTTACTGTATCTGGATGAAAGTATAGATGACATAAATTTGAAATCCGGTAGATATACATCGATATAGCCATCAAGTGAGCTGATCATATCCTTTGTCTCGTAGCCGCTGCAGTTATATACAAATGGCAGATCAAATCCTCTGTGCCTGGCCATATCAATGGACGTAAGTATCTGAGGAATATAGTGGTCTGGAGTCACAAGATTGATATTGTTTGCACCTTTGTCTTTAAGTTCAAAGAATATGTTACAGAGTCTTTCTGCTGTTATATCTTTTCCTGCAACTCCGTCTGAGATATCTCTGTTCTGGCAGAAACAGCATCCCAGGGCACAGCCTGAGAAGAAGACTGCACCTGAGCCGTTTTCACCTGAGATGCAGGGTTCCTCCCACATATGCAGGGCAGCTCTGGACACCCTTAGCTTGTCGGATGTATGACAGGCTCCCTTGTACCCCAGAAGGCGGTTTACACCACATTTTCTTGGACACAATATGCATTTTTCGAATATCTTCTGAATATCCATGAAAACTTCTCCTTATTTTGGAACTTACAGGGCGTCCGGGTCAAATGTGCTGATCAGGTCTGCCATCTCCTGGAGGTCTTTGTTATCTGCCATCTCCTCTATGCGGCCGTGATCCATGAGATCTGCAAGATCCGGGTTGATAGGGAGACGTATGGCGTTTCCTATATATAATTCCTTCATGACTTCCTCAAGTCTGCTGTGTCCAAATATATAGTGCTTACTGCTGCAGTTTGGACATATAAAGTATGACATGTTTTCAACCATTCCGATGACTGGGATGTTCATGCTGTCTGCCATGTGGACAGCTTTGCCTACGATGACCGAGACAAGATCCTGTGGTGTGGTGACAACGACTACTCCGTCTATAGGGATAGACTGGAAGATCGTGAGTGGAACATCGCCGGTTCCAGGTGGGCAGTCGATAAACATATAATCGATATCTCCCCAGATTATGTCTGAGTAGAATTGTTTTACTGAATTTGCAATTATCGGGCCTCTCCAGAGAACAGGGGTTGTCTCACTGTCCAGAAGAAGATTTACGGACATGATCTTGATACCTGTGGATGTCTCGTCAGGATACAGGTAGTCTCCTTCAGCTTCCGGCATTTTGTGTGTGCCAAATGCCTTGGGAATGGAAGGCCCTGTAATGTCTGCATCCAGAATGGCTGTCTTGAATCCCATGCGCTGCATGAGAACTGCAAGCTGGCAGGTGACGGAGGATTTGCCGACGCCTCCCTTGCCGCTTATCACAGCAATGATATGTTTTATATGTGAGCCAGGATGAGGCTTGATGATAAGGCTCTGTGGCTCTGTTCTGCTTGAGCAGTTCTGACCGCAGCTGCTGCAGTTGTGTGTACAGTTGTCTGACATATAACTCTCCAATCTTCCACCGACAGAATTTTCATGACGGCGGTATAAAAATTACGCATTTGCGTTACTTAATATTATATATCATGTAAGTTGTGTAAATCAATGAAAGCAAAGGCACTATTAAATTTACTAGTAAAATCAAAGTGGTAAAAAGTAGTTAATATATGCACAGGTTGAAAAAGTGTTGTTGTGTGGGATATACTTAAAATAATATGTTGAGTAAGCAGGAGGTTTTATTATGGGAGTTTTATCCGGACTTCAGCCAGAAGGCGTTTTTAAATTTTTTGAGGAAATATGCGGGATACCACATGGGTCTTCGGACACAAAGAGGATAAGTGATTACCTGGTTCGTTTTGCGGGGGACAGGAATCTGAGATATATACAGGATGAGAAGAACAATGTGATCATCTTCAAGGATGGGACGCCGGGATATGAGAACAGTGCGCCCGTCATGATTCAGGGGCATATGGACATGGTGTGCGAGAAGGACCATGATTGTGAAATAGATTTTTCAAAAGACGGACTGCGTCTTAAACTGGAAGATGGAGTGGTCTCTGCTGATGGGACAACTCTTGGCGGAGATGACGGAATTGCCGTGGCATTTGCGCTGGCAATAATGGATGACGATAATATATCGCATCCTCCTCTTGAGTGCGTGTTTACTGTGGATGAGGAGATCGGAATGCTGGGCGCGGCTGCCCTCGACTGCAGCGAACTGAAGTCAAAGACTATGTTGAATCTTGATTCGGAGGATGAGGGATATCTTCTGGTATCCTGCGCAGGCGGCGCATGTGCTATATGTCATATTCCTGTTGAGTACGAAGATATTGCTGCCAGAGATTTGCTTATGGCAAAGGTCACTGTGACCGGTCTTGTGGGCGGACATTCCGGCGTTGAGATCAACAAGCAGCGTGCGAATGCAGACAAACAGCTTGCAAGACTATTATACATAGTAGGAAGAGATGTGGATTTCAGACTTATATCTGTGGATGGAGGTTTAAAGGACAACGCAATTCCTAAGCAGGCGACAGCAATTGTGGGGATAACTGCTGAGAATGTGGATAACTTTACGGCAGCGGTGGAAAAGATTCGCAAAGTGATGAAGCATGAATTTGAGGCTACGGATCCTGAATTGGAAGTGCTGATCGATATAAGTGAGAATGCGGATAGGCGGGTCATGACAGATGCATCTAAAGACAGAGTTATATCAAGCCTGATGCTTATGCCAAATGGAGTTCAGAAGATGAGCAATGATATAGAGGGACTTGTTCAGACATCTCTCAATCTGGGAATTCTTCATACGTCGGCAAATAAGGTGACGGCAAGCTTCTCTGTGAGGAGCAGCGTGAGGTCTGAGAAAGAGAATCTGATATCGCAGCTTGAATGTCTGATGTCTGTGGCTGGTGGAAGTCTTGAAATCCAGGGAGATTATCCAGCGTGGGAGTACAGACATGATTCTCCTCTCAGAGATATTATGGTGGATGTGTTTGAAGAGCAGTATGGAAGAAAGCCTGTTATACAGGCGCTTCACGCCGGAGTGGAGTGTGGTCTTTTTGCTGGTAAGCTGCCTGGTCTGGACTGCGTATCATTTGGCCCGGATATGAAAAATATCCATACCATCAGGGAGTCTATGGATGTTGTCAGTGTACAGAGAACATGGAGGTATACACTGGGTATACTTGAGAAATTGAAGTAATTGACAGCAGTATAATTTCAATAAGGAGAAGAATGATGGAAAAGGTAAAAGGATTCTTGAAGAAGAAGGACATCGTGTTCAGTGTCAAGAGATACGGAATAGATGCCCTGGGTGCCATGGCACAGGGATTGTTCTGTACTCTGCTGATCGGAACTATATTGAACACACTTGGCAATCAGTTTGGTGTAGGATTTCTCAAAGCGGTTGTTGCGACAGTGAATGGAACAGATTATACAGTTGGAGGTCTCGCTTCTGCTATGGCAGGGCCTGCGATGGCGGTGGCTATAGGATATGCACTTAATGCCCCACAGCTCGTATTGTTCTCACTGATAACAGTTGGATTTGCAGCAAATGCCCTGGGCGGCGCAGGTGGTCCTCTGGCAGTTTATTTTATTGCTGTTATCGCAACTGAGCTTGGAAAGGTTGTCTCAAAGGAGACAAAGATAGATATACTGGTTACACCTCTTGTAACAATCGGAAGTGGTGTGGCTGTGTCTGCTCTTCTTGCACCTACACTTGGTGCTATAGCCATGAAGGTCGGAGACCTCATCATGTTGGCTACAAACCTTCAGCCGTTCTGGATGGGTATTGCTGTATCAGTTCTCGTCGGTGTGGCTCTTACACTTCCTATATCATCCGCTGCGATATGCGCAGCATTCGGACTTACAGGACTGGCCGGTGGTGCTGCTGTGGCGGGCTGTTGTGCACAGATGGTTGGCTTTGCGGTTATGTCATTCAGAGAGAATAAGTGGGGCGGACTGGTTTCACAGGGAATCGGAACATCAATGCTCCAGATGGGCAACATCATAAAGAACCCAAGAATCTGGATCGCGCCTATAGTTACATCTGCGATCACAGGCCCTCTTGCAACATGTCTGTTCAAGCTTCAGATGAACGGAACTCCTGTATCATCAGGTATGGGTACATGCGGTCTGGTAGGACAGATAGGAGTATACACAGGCTGGATGAATGATATCGAGGCGGGAACCAAGACAGCAGTTACAGCTATAGACTGGATTGGACTTATACTCATCTCATTTGTACTTCCTGCAGTTCTCTGCCCACTCATCAATATGGTCGTTATAAAGCTTGGATGGGTTAAGGATGGAGATATGACTTTGTCATAGGAATAGTAAAAGCATATAAAATTATCACTTATTTTATTTTTACAAGCCTAAAAGATACAAATTTACAGATTTTGTATCTTTTGGGCTTGTTTTTGTTCAAAAAGATAAAAATTTTTTCTAAAACTGTGATTTTGAGATAAGTGAGGAGGATATGGAGGCTCTTAAGAACTTTAAGAAGATAGAGAGCTATGGTGCCAGCAGTGGATTCCCTGTATATGGTGGACGCATATAAAACTCAGTAAAATCAAGACCTGCAACCATCGGTTGCGAGATCTGCAACTACAATTAGCTTGAATGATACAGGCATTTTCTTATAATGAAGTCACTGCAAAATTAAACATTCAGGAGGAAATGAGTATTATGAAAAAGGGAACAAGTTATATTGTTGTTGCAGCAATGATGATGGGATTGATGCTGACGGGCTGTGGTGGAAGTGACAATTCTGACACTACAGCAGCCAGCGCTACAACAGAGTCTGTGACAGAAGAAGCAACAGAGGAGCAGGATACTGAAACACAGGACACCGCAGATGATACTGAGGACAGTTCGATCGCCATTGATGAGGAGGATACAGAGGAAGATACAGAGGACAGTGAAGAGGCAGAGGCTGATCCTTCAATAGTAGGTGTATACACCAAGAATGGTTATGAGAATTCGTATTTTGGATTCAAGATCAACCTTGAAGGAAGCTATGGAATTCAGACAAGAGGTTCATTACTGTCTGCCACCGATATCTCTGAGGTTGTGGAGGATTCCAATAGCGATGAGACTGTACAGAGGGCATTGGATAATCTGGACAATAGCTTTACGGTAGGAAACGATTATGCATTCTGTGCAAATGATGGTACACACTATATTCTGCTCAAAATAAAGTCCCCTAAGGGTGGCGGAAATTACGGTTATGATGTGTGGGCTGATGAGAAGACAGTAGCAAAGGCAAATGTTGCTCAGATGGATACTGTTGTTACATCTACAGCAAGTAGAATTGGTGCTGAAGCAAGCAATATCGAGACTGGTTATTCCAAGTGTACAGTATTTGGTGAAGAGCATTACATATGTACAGCAACGGCTGATATGTCCGGAACAGAGTACTCTCTGACAAATGTAATAGTAAGATCAGATGACGGAAAGTACGCGATGACAATAGCCATAGAGACTCTTGGAGACAGAAATTATCAGGATATTCTGGATAACATGTTCAGTCCATTATAAATTTTAGAACTTTACTTTTTCAAAAACAAAAAGTATAATACACATCGAAAGCGAGTGGCAAAGATTGCGTAAATCCAGTTTTGTCACTCGCTTTTTATGTGTATATATAATAATTTTTAGTGTGTAGCTATTCAGCGTAAGTCCAGCTAACTTATGTGGATAGCTGCTTTTTTGTTCAGGGAAAGGAGTTTGAAGAGTGAAAGAAAAGGATACGGACAAAGAGAAAAGCAGAGAGAAAAATAAGATGAAGGATATGCCGGTTAGAAAATTAATGATCCAGATGGGAATTCCGATGATTCTTTCCATGGCGCTTCAGGCGGTGTACAACATCGTGGACAGCGCATTTGTGGGAAATATGAAGGTTGGAAGTGAGGCGGCATTAAATGCATTGACGTTGGTGTTCCCGGTGCAGATGCTCATTGTTGCTCTCGGAATAGGAACTGGTGTCAGCACAAATGCGTTTATTGCCAGAACCCTTGGTCAGGGTGACAAAGAAAGAGCCGCAAATGTAGCCGGCAACAGTCTGTTTCTTGGCGTCGTGATATATGTGGTGTGTCTGGTATTTGGAATATTTGGAGTGAGGGCTTATATAGTTTCACAGACAATGGATGCACAGGTCACAGAGATGGCTGTGGATTATCTAAGAATATGCTGTGTGTACTCATTTGGAATAATATTTTTCTCGCTTTTTGAGAAATTGCTTCAGGCAACTGGGAGATCCATGTATTCGACAATAGGCCAGGTGATGGGAGCTGTCATAAATATCATACTTGATCCGCTTCTCATATACGGAGTGGGTCCATTTCCTGAGACGGGTGTCAGAGGAGCCGCCTATGCAACTATTATAGGACAGATAGCGTCTGCGGTTCTGCTGTGTGTGTTCCATCTGAGACTTAATAAGGAATTTGAACATGGATGTGCATACATGAAGCCTGATTGGAGAATCATCCGGGGAATATATGCCATAGGACTTCCGGCCATCATAGCACAGGCACTTATGTCCATCATGGTATACGCGCTGAATCTCGTTCTCAAGTTTAACCAGTCGGCGCAGACCGCATATGGTCTGTTTTACAAGGTTCAGCAGTTTGTGCTGTTTCTCGCATTTGGACTCAGGGATGCGATCACTCCGATCACGGCGTACAGCTATGGAATGGGTGACAGGAAGAGGATAAATGATGCGATTAAGTATGGGATAATCTACACAATAACGCTGATGGTGTTTGGAATGGCTGTGACAGAACTGTTTCCTGCTGCATTTGCAGGACTTTTCAATGCGGGACAGTCCAGGGCGTATTTTATAGCTGCCATGAGGATAATCTCCCTAAGTTTCGTATTTGCCGGGGTAAATGTTGCATTTCAGGGAATATATCAGGCCCTTGAGGGTGGAGTGGAATCGCTGGTGATATCACTGCTCAGACAGTTGATAATCATCCTGCCGCTTGCCGGAGCATTTGCTGCTCTGGTCAGAGGCGGTCAGGCAGATGTATCACTGATATGGTGGGCGTTCCCGATCACGGAGATCGTGTCCTGCGTGGTGGGAACGATGCTGCTAAGAAGAAAAATTTGTAATATTGAAATACTTAAGTGCAAATGATATAACTACTTCTTCCCTGCGCCCTTCATCATAGACTTAAATGTCAGCAGGAATGTTGCACCGCATGAGAATGCGGACACTATGTCGCTGATAGGCTCGGCGTAGTAAATACTCATGACCGAGTGGGTGCAATACGGAAGGATGATCGCAAGCGGGATTATCAGTATGACCTTTCTCAGCAGTGCAAATATAAGGGATTTGCCTGCCTGTCCCATGGATATGAAAGACTGCTGACATCCGTTCTGTATGCCGAAGAACATCATTCCGAATATGTATATCGGAAGAACCTTTGCACAGAGTGCTTTGAGGGATTCATCCGAGGTAAATATTCCGGCTGCCATGGACGGGAACAGGAATGCGGCTCCGGCCAGGACAAATGACACTATGATGGACATGGTTATCAGTATGGTGCATGTCTTTTTCACTCTGGCTACATTGCCTTTGCCGTAGTTGTAGCTGATGATGGGCTGGACTCCCTGTGAGAAGCCGCTCATCGGGATAAATATAATCTGCATGATACTCTGAAGTATGGTGAACGATCCCACGTACAGGTCATCGCCGTACTTCTGGAGCCCATGAGTGAACACGATGGTTATAAGGCTCTCAGTGACCTGCATGATAAATGGTGACACACCGAGGGCTGCGATTGACAGGATTAGCTTGCCCTGTGGACGCATCATCTGCGCTGATATGCGAAGACTCGCCTTGTCGGATGTCAGAAATCTGATAACCCAAGCCGCGCTTATCGCCTGGGATATGACGGTTGCTATGGCGGCACCTTTGATTCCGAGGTTCAGTGCAAATATGAATATCGGATCGAGGATGATGTTGAATATGGCTCCTATGAGCACAGAAAACATGGCGGTCTTTGACTGTCCCTGGGCTGTGATAAATGTGTTCAGACCGGTGGTGATCATGACAAATATCGTGCCTATAAGGTAAATGCTCAGATAGTCATCGGCATGCGGATAGGTGGCGTCACTTGCTCCGAAGAAATACAGAAGAGGTTTCTTCAATGTGTAGATGACAGCCATAACAATAACTGTAAATATGATGAGCAGAGTTACGCCATTTGACAGGATGCGCTGTGCCTTGTCCCTGTCGCCTTTGCCGAGAGCGATGGATGCCAGAGGTGCGCCGCCAGCACCCACGAACACGCTGAATGCGCTCACAAGGGTGATGATCGGGAGACACAGTCCGATTCCGGTGAGGGACGCTGCACCCACCTCGGGAATATGTCCTATATATATTCTGTCCACTATGTTGTATAAGAGATTGATGAGCTGCGCCACAAATGTTGGAATGCCCATGGAGAGCATAAGTTTAAATATCGGTGCCGTGCCCATCCTCTCTTCAGAATTTGAAGAAATTGTACTTGTGTTCATAACTACTCCTTAATGTTGATAACTTTATAAAATCTGCTGAAAACTTTATCGTTCATCGTGGTGACGGAGGTGCCTGACCCCTCCGTCACCTAGGATATTTCAGTTGGGTGGTGTAGTCAATCTGAAAATAATAAAGAAAGTATAAAATAAATGATAGGTAGAAAAAGTCCAGTAAATATGCGGTAAACAGTAAAAAACAAGTGAAAATATGACAGAAGCTTGAAAATTTAATCTTGACAAATTTACTAGGAAAGCGCATTATGGTTACAGATATAAGATAAACCGTTGATCAAGAGGAGTAGCGGCATATAACATGTTCAGAGAGTTGCAGGTGGTGTGATTGCAGCGATGGGAGTGCAGGTGAATGGACTTGTGAGGGTGAACCGAAAGATTTGAGAATTATATTGATGATCAAGTAGGGGAGACGGAGACCTACCGTTATAGAAGGTACATATATGGTTGTATATGGTCGAGGGCATCGATATATATAAATATATATAAGTTATTTATATATATTTTTTTTATTTATTGATGAAATTAGGTGGCACCGCAGGAGATTAGATTTCTTGTCCTAATGTTAGTAGGATAAGGAATTTTTTTTATGTCCTGTGGTGCTTTTTTAGTTTGCAGAAAGACATGTGACATTTGACAAATCCTTTGACGACAGCCTGAAAGACGTATACGAAAGAGATGAGCACAGGGTAATTTCCTGAATACAGGATAGTGTTCAAAAACAAGGAGGACGAGACATGATAAGACCAGAACTTGGCGAGGCAAAGAGATATGCGGCGGACGGATACAGGATGGTGCCGGTGTGCTGCGAGATGTTATCGGATGTGGTCACACCTATCAACTTACTCAGAAAGCTGAAAGCGGCAAATGAGCACTGTTACATACTGGAGAGCGTGGAGAATCAGGAGGTGTGGGGACGCTATACATTTCTTGGTTACAATCCAAAGCTTGATGTCACATGCATGAATGGGCACATACAGCTCAAGGATATAGATGGAAATGTAATAAAGGAAGCGGATGACATTCATCCTGAGGTATTCATAAGAGAGATTCTCAAGGATTACAGGAGCCCAAAGATAGAAGGACTTCCAACATTTACAGGCGGGTTTGTCGGTTACTTCTCATATGATTATATAAAGTACAGTGAGAAGAAGCTTGTGATCGATGCCGAGGACGATGAGGGATTTCAGGATCTGGATCTGATGTTATTTGACAAGGTCATTGCATTTGACAATTTCAAGTCTAAGCTTATCCTCATTGCAAATGCCGATACATCCGATATAGAAGCTGGATATGCAAAGGCACTTGCTGACATAGAAGATATGAAGAAGCTGATCCTCGGTGGAGAGATGGCAGAGATAGAGCCGGTTAAGATGAAGAGTGATTTCAAGCCGCTGTTCGACAAAGAGAAGTATTGCAGCATGGTCGAGAGGGCAAAGAAGTACATATTTGAGGGTGATATCTTCCAGGTGGTTCTGTCCAACAGACTTGAGGCTGAGATGGAGGGTTCACTGTTCAATACATACAGGGTTCTCAGAAGCACAAATCCTTCTCCGTATATGTTCTACTTCAGCGGAGACCAGATAGAGGTTGCGGGCGCATCACCTGAGACCCTGGTAAAGCTTGAAAATGGCGTGCTCCACACATTTCCTCTTGCTGGAACGAGATCGAGGGGAAAGACAAAGGAAGAGGATATGAGACTTGAGGCCGGACTCATGGCGGACGAGAAGGAACTGGCGGAGCACAACATGCTGGTGGATCTCGGAAGAAATGATCTTGGCAAGATAAGCAAGTTCGGAACTGTTGAGGTTGAGCAGTACATGAAGGTTCAAAGATACTCACATGTAATGCATATCGGGTCAACGGTCAAAGGAGAGATTGATGACAGCAGGTATGATGAGCTGTCAGCCGTGGATGCGGTACTTCCGGCAGGAACCCTCTCGGGAGCACCGAAGATCAGGGCGTGTCAGATCATCAACGAGCTGGAGAACAACAAGAGAGGAATATATGGTGGAGCCATAGGATACATAGATTTCACAGGAAATCTTGATACATGTATAGCCATAAGGATCGCATACAAAAAGGGAGACAAGGTATTTGTCAGATCCGGAGCAGGAATCGTGGCGGACAGTGTTCCGGCAAATGAGTTCCAGGAATGTATCAACAAGGCAAAGGCGGTTACGACAGCACTCACCATGAGCCAGGATATATCATAAGGAGGACCCGCTTGCGGGAGATTCCTTATGATAATGCGTGCGCCGCGCGGAGCGCCTTTCATGCGCATGCACAATAAAAATAAGGAGGACCCGCTTGCGGGAGATTCCTTATGATAATGCGTGCGCCGCGCGGAGCGCCTTTCATGCGCATGCACAATAAAAATAAGGAGGAC
>URJI01000080.1 GCA_900548215.1 uncultured Coprococcus sp.
CGTCCAGCAGAAAATATCGTTAAAAAGATGACTGAGATAATCATCGTCATGCTTGCAGCCACTCTCACGTATAAACTTATATCCCTGTCTCATATCCTATGCCTCCTCACATTAAGCATTTATTGACAAAAAAATAATACCCTGTCCTTGCGGACAGGGTAAGTGAACCTGTGGTGTAAAATTTTCGCTCTTACTTGTGAGCCTTTGTCTTGATCTCTGTGTCGATCTTCTGTACGAATTCGTCAAGTGGAAGAACTGTTGTGTCAGCCTCACCGTGGAGTCTGTATGATACTGTTCCGTTCTCAGCCTCATTGAATCCGATTACGAGAAGGTATGGAACCTTCTGAACCTGACCTTCACGCATACGATAACCAAGCTTCTCTGCTCTGTCGTCAAGCTCTACACGAACGTCGATGGCATCAAGGGCATCAACAACCTTGTGAGCATAAGCCATGAGATCCTCGTTGTCCGTCTTTACAGGCATAACTCTTACCTGTACAGGTGCAAGCCATGTTGGCAGATTGCCCTTTGTCTCCTCAAGGATGTAAGCCATGAATCTGTCGAGAGATCCAAGGATAGCTCTGTGGAGAACTACAGGTGTCTTCTTCTCGCCATCCTTGTCGATATATTTCAGGTCAAACTTGGCTGGCAGACAGAAGTCGAGCTGACATGTCGAGAGTGTATACTCATTTCCTACGGCCGGCTTAACATTTACATCAAGCTTTGGTCCGTAGAATGCAGCCTCACCGATCTCCTCTGTGTAATCGATTCCTATATCATCAAGAACTCTTCTGAGGGCGTTCTCTGCTTTGTTCCACATCTCATCGTCATCGTGATACTTTACCTTGTCCTCTGGGTCACGGAGTGACAGTACGCATCTGTAATCTGTGATTCCGAAATCCTTGTATGTGTCAAATATGAGCTTAACAACTCCTGCAAACTCTTCCTCGATCTGGTCTGGTGTCACAAATATATGTGAATCGTTCTGACAGAAGTGTCTTCCTCTCTCAATACCCTTGAGTGTACCACTTGCCTCAAATCTGAAGTCGTGTGCGATCTCAGCGATTCTGATAGGAAGATCCTTATATGAGTGCATCTTGTTTGCATATATCATCATGTGGTGTGGGCAGTTCATTGGACGAAGTACAAATGACTCTCCCTCCATCTCCATTGCAGGGAACATGTTGTCCTTGTAGTGATCCCAATGACCTGATGTCTTGTAGAGGTTTACTGTACCTACACAAGGTGTCATAACGTGGAGGTAGCCAAGCTTTCTCTCCTTGCGCTTGATATAGTTCTCAAGCTCCTGCCATACTGTATATCCCTTTGGAAGGAACATTGGAAGTCCACGTCCTACAAGGTCATCGACCATGAAGAGCTGCATGTCCTTGCCGATCTTTCTGTGGTCTCTCTCCTTTGCCTCCTCAAGTAACTGAAGATGCTCATCAAGCTCCTCCTTTGTAGGGAAGCACACACCGTATATTCTCTGGAGAACCTTGTTCTTGCTGTCGCCCTTCCAGTAAGCTCCTGAATGTCTGATGAGCTTGAAGTTACGGCAAAGCTTTACATTGTCTACGTGAGGTCCACGGCAGAGGTCTGTGAAATCACCCTGCTCATAGCATGTGATTGTTCCATCCTCAAGTCCATTTATAAGATCAAGCTTGTACTCGTCATCCTTGAACATCTCAAGAGCTTCTTCCTTGGATATCTCCTTGCGGATGATCTTCTTGCCGCTCTTGGCAATCTTCTTCATCTCTTTCTCGATGGCTGCAAGATCTTCATCGCCTCTGATAACGTCATCGCCGAGATCTACATCGTAGTAGAATCCTTCTGCAACTACCGGTCCTACCCAGAACTTTGCCTGTGGGTACAGATGCTTGATAGACTGTGCCATAAGATGTGCACAGGAATGATTCAGTGTCTTAAGCTGTTCGTCTTCTTTGAAATTAACCATGTCAGTTCTCCTTCTTACTTCTTATAAAGTGAAAATACGTTACAGACGCAGCAGACATCAATATATATTCTGCCCGGCGTCTGGTTATACATGAGCTTCCTGTAACAACTAAAAAAGCACCCTAGATATAATCTATCTAAGGGTGCGTATGCACGTTTCCACCTTAACTTTTAACTCAATTATGCCTTTAACGCAGCTACGCGGTGACGCTTATATCGCGCACGGCTCGGGAGTGGTCTTCATGTGATATATCATAAACTGCTCCCACCATATGTTCAGAATTAATATCTGATCCACATATGCAGCTCTCTCTGGATGCATCCATCACACTACTCTTTCCGTCTATGCCTTTGTCATATCTGCCACCTAGTGTAGCACGATATATTTTTTTTCACAATAGTATTTTTTATTTTTTTGCCTTTATTTTTTCAACCATTTTCAGCCAACCAAACAGCCAACAGGCTTCTCACTACCTCATCTCCATGGAAAGACTCATATCCTGGCCGTCCACCATAAGAGTTCCCATGCTGCCGCATACCACAGGCATCATCGGTGACAGATGTCCGAGATCCACATCCATCACAACAGGCACATTGTATTTTCCTATGATTCCCAGCACAGCCTGATACTGGTCAAGGCCCATCATCTCCTGTCCGAACTGCAGCGGTCTGCCGATCATAAAGCCCTTACAGTATCTGAACCATCCGCCACCATCCATCTGCCACATGGCACGTCTTATGGACATGACGTTCAGATCACAGGACTCGAGGAACCAGATAAATCCATCATCCTTATATCTCTCAAGGAATTCGCCAACACGGTCAAACTTTGTTCCTATAAGGTTCACCAGACAATCCATGCAGCCACCTATCATTCGCCCGCTCACCTGAAACTTCTCTGGATAGCCCTTTATCACCCTCGGCTCCGTGATGTTGTACGGCAGGAATGGATGCTCTTCATCCCTGAGGGACTCCTTCTCCCATCCGTCGTATCCGGCAAATGACAGTTTCTGTCCCTGAAGGACCGCCATAGCATCCGCAACTGATCGGTGCCACGGCTCCTGTCCAAATGCCGCCGCACACGGACCATATATTGATGCCGTATCACACAAAGTGGTGAGCAGAAACGTGAGGTTTGTATTGTCCGAATATCCCATGAACCACTTCGGTTCTGCTGCCCTCAGCCTGTCAAAATCAATATAGTTAAGTATCTCACACATGAGCTCTCCGCCGCCGCAGGATATGAGTGCATCGTTCTTCTCCGATGTGTAATAGTCATTTATCTCCTGCCCGCACAGCTCAGGCTTATTGCTGATTCCTATGCCCTCACCGGTATAACAATTTGGCCCGATCTGTATACCAAAGCCCATATTCCTGAAGTTCTCCTGCGCTCTGCCAAATGCGGTTCTGTACGGCTCTGTATCACAGCCAAATGATGGCGCAACGAAACCTATCGTATCGCCCCTTTTTATAAATTTCGGAAATCTCATATATTATCTGCAGGTATCCCTGCTACCTCCTTCTACATCAGCTTCAATATCCACTCCACCACGAACACGGTCACACATGCCGCAGCTGCCACAACTATAAGCCCCTTCTGCTTTATTCCAAGTATGAGTGCTGCCACAAATCCGCACACAGCGCTTACGATACTCTCCGTACTGTATAAAATGGACGGAAGTGTCAGCGCCGTGAGACATGAATACGGCACATAATAGAGGAATGAATTGACAAATCTGTTCTCTATCTTCCTGCGGAACGCCACAAGCGGCACCATTCTTATGAGATAAGTGACAACCGCCATGGTTATTATATATATGTATATATTCATCACTGCACCTCCGTTTTATTTTGGTCTGACGTTTTATTTTGATCCGACGTTTTCATCCTGCATGATATATCTCCAGTTACCGCATCAGTACCATCAGTATCACCATTTATCTCTTCCCTCTGCATTTCATTTTCCTGTTCTTCCTCATTCTCCGCTTTCTCTGCAGCTCCCACAGGGAAGAATATAGCTCCTATCACAGAAGCCGCCACCGTGCTTATGATTATGGCAAGTCCCGTCGATATGAATTTAAATATAGGAACGTAATACAGCACGCATGATATTGCAGCAGCCACAAGTGCCACTATGGCAACCGGTCTCGACTTCTTCGCAACCGGCATGACTATGGCGACAAACATTCCGTAGAGTGCCAGACTGAGTGCGCTGCTTACGGACTTTGGAAGAAGTCCCGATGCCACAGCACCAAACAACGTTCCTCCTGTCCAGCCTGCTATCGGAAGAAGCTGAAGTCCGATCATATACCCAAATGTCAGCTCCTTGACATGTCCCATTGCAACCGCAAATATCTCATCAGTATTTGCAAATGCTATTACAAGTCTCTCCTTGATGCCCACTGCTTCCCCAAGCTTCTGCGAAAGCGACAAACTCATAAGGGAGTACCTCAGATTGATTATGAGCTGGGTGAGTATCATCTCAACCAGCGTTCCCCCCGCAAGGATAATCTTAAGTCCTGCAAACTGTCCCGCACTGGTTACATTTGTCAGGCTTATGATGACCGCCTGGAAACTTGTGAGTCCGCCCTTTACAGCCAGCAGACCGAAGCTAAAACTTACTGCGAAATACCCCAGTGCTATTGGTATTCCATCCTTTAAACCTTTTCTAAATTCCATGTTCCCTACTACTCTTTTCTGACATGTTTTTTTCTGCGTGATGGCACATCGTAGCATTTGACAAACAGCCATACACATTTCTTTTTGAAATTCAGGCTCCAGTATCCGTATGCCCTCACCTTGTTGTACAATTTGCCGGCAGCCCTCATCTGTGCATCATCAGGCGATATACCACCATATACTGCAGCCTGTACCACTGCGACAAAATATTTAAATTCATCGCCCTTTATCATGCTGCAATTTTCGGTGACTATCTCCGCATACTCTGTATCATTCTCACTCACATCTGCTGCCATACCGGAAAATTTAAGCATATCATATATGGCTGCAGACATTTCATGAATTGCAAGTATCCGGTTGTGTCCCAGCATCCTGTGGCGCCTGCGTCCAATTATCGTCCGCCGCCTCACAACAAGCACAGCCATAAATACCGCACACACAAGCAATATCACAAGTGCCGTGTATACATACTTGTTACCCCACAGTGAGCTGAGTCCTGATGAACCAGCGCCATCTCCTGCACCATCTCCTGATGCCTGCCCGTCGCCACCACCAGAAATCTGTGTCTCAGTCGATGTTCCATCTCCCTGTCCTTCATTCTCGGTCGTCACGCTCTGAGATGTCTCCGTGACATTGGTAGTCTGTTCTGTACTGACTTCCTCCGTCGTCGTCTCTGTCTGAGTATCCTCGCTCGTATCTTCACTCTCATCCGTCACCGGATTCTCATCGTCCGGAGACTGCGTATCGTTTCCTCCTGGCATATCCGGTTCATCTGGTATTCCCAGCGTATCCGCTCTGTCTCCAAGCGGGGTGGCATCTACTATATCCCAGGCATCTGTGGATGCATTGTACGCCTCAGCCCAGGCATGACTATACTTTTCAAGTATCATAGCCCTGTATGTGCCGTCATCCTGCTGTGTCCATGCAGACGACGGTATCACGTATCCCGTGTTATATCTGGTCGGTATACCGACCGTTCTCATACCTATAGCAGCCGCAGATGCATAATGCACGCAGTAACCCTGATGACCTTCATACAGTGCGTACACGACCGGGTCAGCGTCACCTGAAAATTTATCAGGAGAAGTAGTATATGATATGTGTGATCTTATATACTCAGTAACATCGTCTGCAACGTCCTGTGAATATTCTGTATCACCGCCGGTAAGTGCACGTATATCCGCTGCATATCTGTCAAATCTATCCTTGTCATAATTCACAAGTATATCACTGTCATGGCTGTAACCTATATCACGGCCTCTCCACACGCCATTTTCATAGGTTACATAACTTCTTATCTTGACGTACAGGTTGCCCTCTGGCTTTTCCTTTCTGGTGAGTTCATCTACCACATCATCCGAAGGATTTACCGCCTGATCATCTACTTTATAATAATTGGAATAGCCTTTGCCACTGTCTCCCATGATAAAGTATTCCATATTATCCACCATCTCCAGCAGCCTGCCCTGGGCCTTGACTCCCCTCTCATATGCACCCTCGTACACCATGAGAGCTGCGATCAGGCAGCCTGCAAATACCACCAACGGAACAGCCACATTCCATAACGGAGATGTCGGCTGACCATTTCTCACAAGGGCATATCTTATAATTATCAACGCAAATGCAACGAGTATCACCCCCTGCGTACTTACACGCACGCTTAAAGCGGCTCCTGCCGCCACATACATAAACGCAAGGCCTACCGCTATCATGAGACTGTTGCACCTGTATATCATGTACACTGAAAAGAACATGGACACCGCCACAACGAGCAGCACAAATTCTGCTATGGCGCTCATGCTCACATAGTCCATATCAACAAGTCCCGTCTTTATGCCATATGATTTTCTGAGCTGATAAGCAATGCTGTATATCATTCCTTTTCCACCAGCATATAAGACTTTCCGTCTGGCAAGTCCCCACACGAAAAGCACACATACAGGAAGCAATATGTCCAGATACCTGTTCTCCTTCCTGAACACATACCAACATACATATATGACAGCTATCGCCAGTCCTCCAATGACATATACCGCCATGAGCCCCGACGGATTTATATATTCATTTATATCCGAACTGAATGCAATATCCCCCGTAAAGTATGCAAACCCCACGGACAACATACACACAGCCAACCACATAATTATCTTCAAATCAGCACCTCTATGACCTATCCCATCACACTCAAACTGTCAGGTATATTTTTGCAAGATCTTCATTGAGTGTGTCAAATTCTACATGATAAGAATCGTCACCGCACTCAATATTCCCCTTCATATCCACATCTATAAATGTAGTGAAGTCCTCACCGCGATACCGCTCTCTGTACATACCGATAATATCATACCTGTCAGCCTTTCTGGCATCTACATATGAAAGCCTTGCCGCTGCATCATATACATCTTCCTCCCTGAGTATCCTGTACCTCGTTATCGACATCTCCTCAGGGTCATACCAGGCTATGAAATGTGGAACCCTGACATCGATCAGAGAAAAACTCAGAGAAACCATGGATTCAAGAGCAACCGACATGGAGTGTCCGTAATGCCTGCTGTCTTTTCCGTCAAGATTCACGCATATTATAACGGGGCATGAAAGTGTCTTGGACATCTCTCTGACCATAATCTCATCCTGCCTCGCCGACAACTTCCAATGTATATTAAGCATTCTGTCACCTGGCTGATATTCTCTGATCTGATACACTTCTGATGAATCATCACCGCGTACATCTGAATAGTACACATCACTGTCAGTGACAAAATCCCTTGTCTTTTTTGTCACAGATATTGGGATAAGATAGCACTGCGGAAGCACATAGATATATGCAGTCCCGGCAACCTTCTTCCTGAAAAAGAATATGTGAAATGCATCATATACCCTTACATCAACAGCCTTTATCTCATATCTTCCACTCACAGAAAGACTCATGTCACCTTCACACATTCCCGATCTCACATCGCTCTGCATGAAACTGCTGTGGCGCTTTTTTTTCATACCCGCTGCAGCAATTCTGAATACCGCCGATACAAATGGCACCTGTCCGCCTCTGGCATTCACAATCAACTCCGGATGGAACGTAGTATTTTTCTCCACCACCGGTATATTCATTCTCATTTTTATTTCTGTGCGGGCGTAACGTATTATAAGCCCGGCAAGAAGGCATAGCATCATGGCAAACATGACCGCGGCCACATAAAAATAGGTTTTTTCTTTATTGATTATCCCTATATATACACATACACCCATCAGGGCAATATATATTATTCCTCGTCTCATTATCTTTCCTTACCTGACAGTTACTGTCTCATGCCCTTAGCTGAACTTCTGCGTCTGACAGAAGGCTTGTACACCCTCTCCATTATATCCTTGAGAACAGCCTCAGGTGTAATGTGATTGACCCTTGCCTTTGCATTCAATATTATCCTGTGTCTTATTACATCCGTCCACACCATCTGGACATCCTCTGGTATCACAAAATCCCTGCCGCTTATATATGCCCAGCTCTTCGCCATCTTTGTGAGAGCAATTGTACCTCTTGGGCTCACCCCAAGTTCAAGGCTTGGATTGTCTCTGGTTGCCACAACCAGCTGTCCAATATAAGAATACACATCATCGCTGACCTTTACACGCTTCACCTCGTCCCGTATCAGGCGCAGCTCATTTGCACCTATGACAGGATTCACATCGCCAAATCCATTTGCAGATGTTCTGCCTTTCACAATATCAAGCTCGTTTTCTATAGACGGATATCCAAGTTTCAGACACACCATGAATCTGTCAAGCTGGGAATCCGGCAGGAGCTGTGTTCCCGCACTTCCGATCGGATTCTCCGTTGCAATAACTATAAATGGATCCGGCACATTATAAGTCACTCCGTCCACAGTCACATGGCCTTCCTCCATAACCTCAAGGAGTGCAGACTGGGTCTTAGGGGATGTTCTGTTGATCTCATCCGCAAGAAGAAGGTTACACATGGCTGCTCCAGGTTTATATACGAACTGATTTGTCGATCTGTCGTACATTGTAAAACCTGTTATATCACCTGGAAGGACATCCGGTGTAAACTGGACTCTTCTGCTCTCAAGTCCCATTGCATGGGAGAAAGCGAGAGCCATGGTAGTCTTGCCGACTCCCGGAACATCATCCATCAGAATATTGCCATTGGCTATTATGGCTGCCATGATCTTGGCAACACATATATCCTTTCCTATGACTACTCTTTTTACCTCATCAATAACGTCTAAAACCTTCTCGTTGTAATTCATATCTATCTCCAATCCACTATGTTATATATGCGCACTAAGGAGGAAGCTATGCGGCTTCCTCCTTATAGTTATCCTGTACATCTATTGTAGAAGCTTTGCTTTGACCGTATCCAGATTGTTCAGTATCACCCTGTAGGCATCACTGTCACCATAGACATCATATAACTCAGCCGCAGCAAGTTCATAAAACTTTTGAGCATCTGTAAGATTCCCCTGCCTGTAATACACCTCAGCAAGAGCCGCAAGAGCCGCACTGTAATGTTCACCGTGTTCCCCCTTCAGCTGGTATCTTCTGACCGCTTCCCGAAGCCGATCTTCAGCCTCATCTATTCTACCGGCACGCAGAAGGCTCTCGCCTAGATTGGCGTAAGTTGTCACTATCTCGCGTCCCGCATTCTCATGACGTTCTATGATCCTAAGGGCATCCTCCAATGCTGTGACAGCTCTGTCATAATCTCCAAGTTCCTGATACACCTGAGCAATATTGTTGTAATAGACAGCAAACCTTACATCATACGGACTTATCTGACCATCATATATATCCTTTACTTTCCTATAGTACGCCAGAGCTTCCAGCAGATTCCCGGCTGCACAGTTAGCCTTTGCCACATTCATAAGTGTGGTTCCATATGATACTGTATCTGCCATGTCCATCTTATCAGCAAGCCTCATGATCTGCCTGCAAAAATACAAAGCCTTATCATACTCTCCCATGGTCACATGAAAACTTATAAGTTCATTATATATAGCCAGCATAGCTTCCCTGTCTGACTCGTATTCAGCCTCACTAAGTGCCCGTGTGAGATATCTCTCAACTTCTGATATTCTGTTATCCGCAAACAACCGCTCCAAGCCACAAAAAAACCCATCTGTATCCATATTATCATCCTCTCAGCTATTGAACATAACCTGATTTTCACATATCATAACACAGATGGCGATTCATCCGCAACGCACACGAGGCTTTATTTACCTATTTTACACAATTTCCGTTGTCTACATTGCCGTTTTCATAGTCCAATGCATTATCAAGAGTAGTTCTGCTTATCGCTTCAAGAGCTTCCTCTGTCAGAAATCCCTGATGAGATGTCACTATCACATTTGGAAATGAGAGAAGTCTGGCAGTAACTGAAGATTCCAGTATGTCATCCTCCCTGTTCTCAAACACATTCGGAGTCTCCTCCTCATATACATCAAGTCCTATTCCAAAAAATTTGCGGCTTCTTATACCTGCTATCAGGTCATCTGTCTTTATAAGGGCACCCCTGGACGTGTTTACAAGTATCACGTGATCTTTCATGCAGCTTATGGTTTTCTCGTTTATCATATGATAAGTATCATCTATCAAAGGGCAGTGAAGCGATATGAGATCCGCGTTTCCAAGAAGATCTGGAAGATCCACATATGTGGCAAAATCAAGATCAGGATTCCTGTACATATCGTAGGCTATGACTTTCATTCCAAACCCATGACAGATACGTGCCATCGCTGCGCCTATCTTACCTGTACCGACTACCCCTGCAGTCTTGCCATAAAAATTCATACCAGTGAGCCCGGCAAGACTGAAATTGTTCTCTCTAACCCTTATATAGCTCTTATGAAGTTTACGGTTCACAGCCATTGCCAATGCCATGGCATGCTCTGCCACCGCCTCGGGTGAATACCCTGGAACTCTCATAACAGTTATATTGTTTTCAGATGCCGCAACCAGATCCACATTGTTGAAGCCTGCGCATCTCATAAGTACAAGCACAACCCCCACTTCTCCAAGCACTTTTAATACAGGTGCACTTACATCTGAACTCACAAATGCGCAGACAGCATCGTATCCCTTTGCAAGTCTCGCCGTCCTCGGCGACAGATCCGTCTTCACATAGTCTATAACAAGTCCCGGATACTGATCCTTTATCGCATCAAAAGAATCAACATCATACTTCTTAGTATCATAAAATAATATATTCACAGCCTCTACCTCCATGTAGCTCATATGCTTATCCATCACACCAGGCTTCTTCATAGCGTGGATCGTCTGGCTTAGTATGCGTATTTTTCAGATTATTATTACCATAGTCCAACTATTTGCCAGTCTTATATCTGTCACTACCATTTGATAGTATTGCAGATAATCCCTGCGTAGGTGCTGCGCCATCGTTATTCAGTACGTTTGGCAGGGTGAGAGTAGCCTCATATATCCTGCCCTTCCTGCAGGTCAAAAATGAACCATTCATCTCCTCAGCCATCTTCTGGCAGGTAAGTGTACCTATATGCGTACTTTCAACCTTTCCAAGCTCCATATTTATGTAGTTGCGGAAGAATATCCTCACCTTTCTGCTGTCAACGCCTACACGTATATTCACAGGTTTTGTCTTGTCAGAATACTTTCGTATATTGGTGAACACATTGTCAGTGATTCTCTTCATCCCCTGTACATCAACTGATATCTCAGCTTTCCTGTCTGATATATCTATGTTGAACTGATATCCGTTCTCTCCAAGCAGAACAACGTACTCGCCAAGCATCTGGTCGAGAAATGGTCCCACAGGAAATGTCTCCATATCAAGTTCATCATTTCCCTTGGAATATACATAGAAGTATCTGAACATCTTGTCCGACATGGTGCGAAGCTGCTCTGCTTTCTCCGAACTCACTCTGATATACTCATCAAGTTCCTCCTGTGAGGAATATTCCTTATTCTTCATAAGTTCCAGATAACCTGTCATAACAGTGAGTGGAGTTCTTATATCATGCGCCATCGCCGTCACAAGATCACTGTTCGCCTGCCATGCTTCGCGCTCTCTGCTGAGCTGTTCTATGATAGTCTGTCTCATGGTGTCTATGTTCTGTGCCAGCATACATATCTCATCCTGCCCATGTATGGTTATAGGTCCATTCACATCAACATCCTTTATATACATGACCTCATTTGTCAGTATTCTCATCCTGTGAGTCTCTCTGCTGAAATATACAATGATGATTGCGACGAACATGATACAGCAAAGCACGAATACTGCGATCTCTCCGGCGCTCTTCACTGTCTCATCAGAGTAATCAACTATACATACATCAAACACTCCATCCTTGAACAACACCGGGTAAAAATTGTAATCATACTCCACATCACCCATGCTGTAATCCTTACCTGAATTCTCAGTATCGGATGTGGTTGAACCGTCTTTGTCACTCCTGCGTATCTTTCTTATCGTTCCCGAAGAATCCTGTATCAGGATAATGACTTCTCCCGTATCCGAATTGGTTATTATATATTTGTATGCCCCCATCTTCTGGATCATCCAGCCAGAATCAAACACCATATCATTGTTGTTGTATATCATGATATATACATCACCGTGCTGTTCCTGCCATGATCTGAGTGCCCTGGAATCCGTTGATTTCAAAGAATGCGCCGTCACGTATGATGCAAAACTCTGTATCTGCTTTGCCGAACGGCGCGACGTATGATCAGAGCTCATATACACAGACGACACATATCTATCAAGCAGAAACATTCCTCCAAAGAATGTCAGTATGGCTATGACAAGTCCCAGAACTATCACTATGAGAAGCTTAACTCTCAGTGTTCTCCTGAATGTCTTGTCCATATCAGTCTACCTGATAACCCTTTCCATATATGGTTCTTATTATCTCCGGCTGTGCCGAGTTATCCTCTATCTTCTGGCGAAGTCTTAAGATGTGTACCATGACTGTATTAGACGATGACGGAAGATATTTTTCCTGCCATATATTCTCATACAAAGCTTCCAGAGACCACGGCTGGCCTTTGTGCTCCACAAGGAAAAACAAAAGTGCATACTCCTTATCAGTGAGTTTGACCGGTTCACCATTCTTTGTAACTATTCTCTTAAATGAATCAATGCTGATATTTCCAACTGTTATGTTCTTTGGATCTGTCTCAT
>URJI01000081.1 GCA_900548215.1 uncultured Coprococcus sp.
TAAGAAGTCAGTGTTTGTGAAGAGAGTAACAGGTACATCTGCTGCAATAGCAGGACTTAAGGGAAGTACAAAGTATACATTCATAGTAAAGGCGTACAGAGCATACGCAGGTAAGAGACTTGAGGGCGACGGAACAACTGTAAAGGCGATGACAACTCCGTCGGCGGTGACAGGTCTTAAGGTTATAGCACGAAGCAGCGTATCTATCACACTTAAGTGGAATACAGTTGCAAACGCAGATGGGTACAGAGTGTACAGATATGTAGGCAAAAAGCCGGTGGTTATAAAGACTATTACATCGAACAAGTCTACAACATTTGTAAGTTCAAAACTGTCAGGTGGAACAGAGTACAGGTATAAGGTGACTGCATACAAGAAGAATGGCTCAGCGAAGGTAGAGAATGCCGGAACTCACATCTCTTCAGTAACAGCTCCAGGTATACCGGTTGTTACATCAAAGCCAGGTGCTTCAAAGGTGACACTAGCATGGAGATCTGTTGCTGGAGCTGACGGATACGAGGTATATATGTCCACAGCAAAGAATGGCAGATATTCAAGAGTTGCCACTCTTAAGAAGGCTGCAAAGATACAGTACGTAAAGAGCGGACTTGCCAAAAATAAGAACTATTATTTCAAGGTTAGAGCTTACAAGGTTTACGGCGGAGTAAGGTATTACAGCTCATACTCAACTGTAAAACAGGTTAAGACAAAGTAAGAAGAGTCGATTTCTGATTGACAAAAAAGAAAGGCATCGTGCCTGGCAGATTCCGGATGGGATCCGTCAGTGTACGGTGCCTTTTTTTAACAGTTCAAAGAACCTCCCGGAGGCGTCCTTGATGAATTGACACATATCTTCGTATGGGAACACGTGTGTATGGGCTGAGTCGTCCGGATACTTTGTATCCACAAAGTGAGCCAGATCTTCGGCAAGCTGGGTTTTCGAGCAGCCGCGGCATTCCTTTATGATAAATTGCGAGGAAGTTACCTGCGGTATGGCAGGATGAAAATCCTGTTTAAACCGGGAGTTTGTGACATTGTAATCACCGTAAAAATACCGGTCTGAGAAAAAATCACCTATGGGAATTGTAAGGTTTGCGCGCTGCATGCTTTTGGCTGTCATTCGTACATGGTCAATGTCATCGGTGACAGTTGTCTCTGCGTTGCTGCTGTCCTCAAAACGAAAATACTGTGGCCAGAACATCCCGACATACAGTGCATCCATGTAAAGATGTGCCAGAATTCCGAGGTCTGTAACTGTCATCCTGTTTACGGGATACCGCTTCAGAATAAGGTCCATATCCGGATATTTTGTTATGAGGCTGTTTTGATAAGTTGGTCTGAAATGTGTCAGGGATTTGTCCGCCGCATCCGGCAGAACGGAGCCGAGCTGGAAAAGATCTGCTGTGCCGGCATCCGGGTGCTGAAGACTTTGTATGGCTTCGCTGCATTTTCGCAGATCATATTTGCTTATATTGTCCAATATATACTGTCCCTGACACAGGTGCATGATGTATCCAGGCATAATAAAAATCTCCTTATGAAGTGGAGTGTACTCCCTGATAAAAAAGGATGTCAAGCTCATTTGTAAATATAAGATATAGTTACTTGACTTATGAAAAAAATGGCATTAAAGTTTTAATATTGGAGAGGTGGTAAAGCCTGCGACAGGAGGTATACGATGAGAAAAGATGACATGGGATATATGAGTGAGCTGGAAAAGGAGAATGTGGCAAAACACAGGAGGATCAAGCTGACTGTGAAGTGGGCCATAGCACTGGTACTTTTCTGGGCATATGTTGGCCTGGCGTTTTATGCGGCTGGAAATAAGATCAGGATAAGTGAAGTGAAGAACATTGTCACATATGCGTTAAATGGTTTCAAATACGTACCTGAGGCGGAGTCGCAGGAATGGATAGATACTGTCAAGGGTTATGGCTGGTATCTTGATGAGCCGGATAATTACAGAGATGATGGACACCTTTTTAATTATGGGGATTATGATATATATGATGATGAGGTTACATATGATGACCTGAAAGAAATAATGAAGAAGAAAGAACAATGTACCTTGTATGGACATTACACCAAGATAGATGCCAGAGATTTCATGGATCAGTTCTTTTTGAGATGTAAGGAGAAGGGAATTGATATAATGTATGTACCGAGACATGGAGACATAGATCTGCGGCTTGATGACGTTTTTACAAAGTATGAGGTCAAGGATGTATTTGAGACAAAAGTGAATGATATCAGATCCGTAGAGATCAATTGGGACATAGGAAGCGGGGCTATACATAGTATAAAGATAAATGGTGAGTATGGAGACAATGCTTTCTTTGAGGCTCAGTTAAATGATGACAATTCAGAGTTCATGACTGAGATACAGATCATTCTGGATCTTCTGGGCGATGCTGATCTCACAGAGGCTGGCACAGATTCTGTGAAGGATCTTCTGAATGATTTTATCGAGCAGGGAGAATCTGTCAAATGGGATAACCGTAACATGTCAGTGGCGACAGGGGATATCACGGAGATCGGAAAGTGGGAAGTTACACCAGCTATGAGGACAAGTGGACATATATACCGTGGTGTTGCAAGGATCAGTATAACTTTTGAATGTACAGATATGAGGTGATGATTATGAGTATGAAGATATGTCCTGTCTGTGATAAGCAGGTGAATTCAATAAATTTTTGTACAACCTGTAAAAAGTTTGTACGTCCTAAAATAGTATATACTAATACTGTGCTTAATGAGTCGAGAACTCAGGATAAAAGTGATGGCGATCTGTATGTGGAGATGATGAAGGATGAAGACCGATCAAAGCGGAAAATAACCGGTACAGCCGTGATCATCATTCTTATAATAATGGCCGTGATCTTGGTCATAGGTGTAATGGCTGTGTTGCCGAGAGCAAAGGAGAAGAACGCCTCAAAAAAAGCTGATGAGATTGTGGAGAGATGGCTTGCGACCGGAGAAGCTCCGAGTTATGGGTATTATAATACAGAGGAGATTACAGAGGCACCGTATTACAGTCTGGATGGTTATATGTATGACTACGGTAATTACGAGAACAGTGAGAAGGAAAAGTATAAATCTTCCATAGCGTATGTTTATCCATTGACGGACGAAGAGGTGCGAAATGCAAAAGAAGAATGCAACATGTGCGATCACTATTATGGTGTGCTTGCCGGAGATTATATGGACAGTTTGTGCAGACAGTGCCAGGAAAAGGGGCTTGATCTCGAACTTGCACCTGAATATGGAAGCAAGACGAATCTCATAGATGTAAATGAAAGAAGAACTTTCACCAAGTTTTCAGTCATAGATTATCTTGTTGTAAAAGCAGATGAGCGCATGTATTTCGTGACCAACTGGGATTACAGGACCGGAGGCATACACAGTACTGAGCTCAATATTCCGTGCGATGATATAGAGCAGTTCAAAAAGGACAGGGATGATCCTGACTCGGCGTACTCTATATTACTTAACGCCATGCTTTCTCAGATGGGAAAGAACGAAGATATGGACAGGCTTACGAAAGCGATCAACTATAATATAGATAATTGTCTGTCAAAGGTTACAGATGGCGGTGAGGAGTATGCATACTGCAATGACAGGCGTGGAAGGGCATGGTTTATAACAGCCACATATTATAAAGATGGTACCTTAAACCTGACATTTACAGCATATGAAAATTAAACAAATAACATATAAAGACATCACGATAATAGCAGAATAAAGGAGAAGAGGCTTGGATAATAATTATCAGGAAGACAAAGACAACAAGAAAAACAGCGATGACGGCGGCAAGAACGGCAAGAACCGGAATGTGATAGTTCTGCTTGTGATATCAGTTGTTCTGACACTGCTCTGCTGGCGTGCTTACGATAAGATATCAAATGGCACAAAGAAGGAGATACCTTACAGCGGCTTTATAGAGATGCTTCAGAACGGAGAAGTTGACAACGCAGAGATATATTCAAAGAAGATACGTTTCACCTCGAAGGATGAAGATGGGAATATAGACAAGAATACCTATGTTGCTGTCAGGATAAGTGACGACAGGCTTGCAGACAGGCTGAAGAATGCCCATGAAAAGTTTGCCACGACATATGAGGGCAAGGATGAGAGCGGGTCAGCCATGATCGGTACGATACTTTCATATGTGGTGATGATAGCTGCGTTCTATCTGTTCCTGTCGCTCATCACGAAGCGCGGTGGAATGATGGGATTTGGCAAATCAAATGCCAAGGTTTATATGGAGAAAAAAACAGGTGTGACGTTCGCAGATGTGGCAGGAGAGGATGAGGCAAAGGAATCCCTCACAGAGATGGTGGATTTCCTGCACAATCCTAAGAGATATCTTGATATAGGAGCGAAGCTTCCAAAAGGAGCACTTCTTGTCGGCCCTCCGGGAACCGGAAAAACGCTTCTGGCTAAAGCTGTGGCAGGAGAGGCAAATGTACCATTTTTCTCCATGTCAGGATCAAGTTTTGTGGAGATGTACGTGGGCGTTGGAGCGTCCAGAGTGAGGGATCTGTTCAAGCAGGCGGCAGATATGGCTCCGTGCATCATATTTATTGATGAGATAGATGCCATAGGACAGAGCCGAGACAGCGTGAGGGGGGGAGACTCAGAGAGAGAGCAGACCCTCAATCAGCTTCTTGCCGAGATGGATGGATTTGATACGTCAAAGGGAATTGTCATACTTGCGGCGACAAACAGACCTGAGACTCTTGACAAGGCACTCTTAAGACCGGGAAGATTCGACCGCAGGGTCATAGTTGAAAAACCTGATCTTCAGGGACGAATAGATACACTCAAAGTCCACTCGAAAAATGTCAAGATGGATGAGAGTGTTGATCTCAAAGAACTCGCCCTGGCAACTGCCGGTGCTGTAGGAGCGGATCTTGCGAATATAATAAATGAGGCTGCGCTTGCCGCAGTGCGTTCAGGAAGGAATACTGTGTCACAGGCTGATCTCATAGGTGCCGTTGAACTTGTTTTTGCCGGAAAAGAGAAAAAGGGAAAACTTCTTGGCGAACAGGAGAAGAAGGTTGTGGCATATCATGAGGTTGGACATGCACTTCTTGTGGCACTTCAGAAACACACTGAACCGGTACAGAGGATAACCATAGTTCCAAGAACCATGGGATCGCTCGGCTATGTGTGGCAGGTACCGGAAGAGGAGAAGTACATGGAGACAAAGGATGAACTTATGGCGAATGTTGTGACAACACTTGGAGGAAGAGCTGCTGAGGAGCTTGTGTTCGATTCTGTGACGACAGGAGCTGCCAACGATATAGAGCAGGCAACCAAGACGGTGAGAGCCATGATAACCATGTATGGTATGTCAGACAAATTTGGTCTGATGCAGCTTGAATCTGTTCAGGGAAAATACCTTGACAGGAACGCAGTGCTGCAGTGTTCTGATAAGACTGCAGCAAAGGTTGACGACGAGATAAAGAATGTTCTGAAAGAGTCGTATGACAAGGCGAAATCGATGCTGGCAGAGCACATGACAGCACTTGACGAGATCGCAAAATATCTCATAGAAAAAGAATCAATAACAGGAAAAGAGTTCATGGATATATTCAACAGAGTTGAAAATCCGGAAAATCAGTCCTGAAGTTCATCCAGGGTCTTTCCGTAGGCCGGGATGAACTGACATACAAAATCATTTACCTCCGGGTAATCTTCAGACAGTCTGGACACTGAGGACATGATGGTGCTCATGGCACTTGAAAACTCAGTGTTTCCGGAAGCTGTCTCTTCCATGCATTTGATGAGTGCGGACAGCTTGTCTGCAGCTTTCACAAGTTTCCATACATAGACATCATTCTCATCATTTTCATCTTTGAAGAATATAGGCATATATGAGGCCTTCAGGTCTTCTGGCAGCTTGTCTAAAAGTGTGTGACAGGCGATATCCTCCACATCCTTGAAGGCGTTTTTGATTTCATTGTTGTAGTATTTGACAGGGGTTGGCATATCTCCTGTGATTATTTCTGAGGCATCGTGGTAGAGTCCTATAAGAGCCGCTCTCTCAGCGTTCAGATGCCTGCCGTAACGTGTGTTGCCGATGGTTGCCAGGGCGTGTGCTATCATGCTGACTTCAAGGCAGTGTTCGCACAGATTCTCCTCCCTGCTGTTTCGCATAAGAGCCCACCTGTTGATATACTTCATTCGTGAGATCATTGCAAAAAAGTTGGATTCTGACATTGTACCTGTATAGTTTATATTATCTGTATTGTTTACATTGTCTGTGTTGGTGACTGTGCTATTTCCGCCGGGGTTGTTTTCGTTCATATCTATATCATCCTTATCTCTATCATCTTTATTCTTAAATCTTACCGGAACTAATATTATTTACTGCTTTCTGGAGCATTTTTGTTGCCAGAATCGTTTCCGTTTGTGTCTTCATTTTTGTGGAAAAATTCATACACTGCTTTTGCAGATGCCTTTGTCATTCCGCTCGGTATCTCTAGGTCTGCAAGGCTTGCGGCCCTGATTCCATCAATGTCCTTGAAGTATGCCAGAAGAGTCTTTCTTCTCGCCGGTCCGATACCCTCTATGTCATCAAGAACTGAGTGTATCTGCGATTTGCTTCGTAGACTTCTGTGGTATTCTATGGCAAAGCGGTGCGCCTCGTCCTGAAGCCTCGTTATCATATTGAAAGCCTGGGTTCCGGCAGGAAATTCAATCTCTTTATTGTTGTAGTAAAGGCCTCTGGTTCTGTGGTGGTCATCCTTTACCATTCCACATACCGGGATCGACAGGCCGAGATTATCCAGAACCTCAAGTGCGATATTTACCTGACCGCGTCCACCATCCATCATGAGTATGTCAGGAAATACATTGAATTTTTCGTCGGTGAAACGGCGGGTGAGGACCTCCTTCATACTTGCGTAATCATCAGGACCGTCGATGGTTCTGAGTTTGAATTTGCGGTAGTCATTTTTCTTGGCACGTCCGTTTTCAAATACAACCATGGATGCAACCGAGTGATAACCGCTTATGTGCGATATATCAAATGCTTCCAGTCGCCTTGCAGAAGGCACACCTATCAGATCTGCAAGCTCCCTTGCTGCTCCCTCGGTGCGTTCCTTTTCACGCTTTAATTTGTCTGCATCCTGGTTCATAACCAAAAATGCGTTGTCACGGGCGAGCTTTAGAAGTTTCTGCTTATCGCCCTTCTGCGGGATCACGATATGAACCTGGCTGCCTCTTCTTGCGCTGAGATATTCCTCGATGACTTCGGAATCCTCGATTGGCTGTTCTATGATGATCTCCTTTGGCAGATAAGGGGTGGAAGCGTAGTATTGTTTGAGAAATGATTCCATGATGGTGCTGTATTTCTCTGCATTTACTCCGCTCATGTGGTAGTGTTCCCTTCCTATCATCTTGCCCGTTCTGACAAAGAAGATGGATATAACGCATTCATTTGCATGGTCGGTAGCCATGGCTATGACATCTCGGTCGTCTGCCCTGGTATCTCCAACCCTCTGGGTGGTCTCTATATGCTGGATGCTTTTTATGAGATCCCGTATCTGGGCTGCTTCCTCAAATTCCATCTCTTCGGCGAGCTCCTTCATCTGCCTTTCAAGATCGCGGATTATATGTCCGTGGTTGCCATTTAAAAAGCTGATGGCATCTTGTATGTGGTTGTTATAGTCCTCCTTTGATATATATCCCTGGCATGGGGCATCACACTGCTTGATCTGGTGGTAAAGGCATGGTCTTTCCAGACCGATATCCTTTGGAAGATTGCGGTTGCAGCTCCTTATGTGATACAGTTTTTTTAAAAGCTCTATTATATCTTTCACAGCCCTGGAGTTGGTGTATGGCCCAAAGTATTTGGAGTGGTCACGCCTCATCTGGTGGCTATACAGAATGCGTGGGTAATCCTCCTCGACCGTGATCCTGATGTAGGGATAGCCCTTGTCGTCAGTGAGCATAGTGTTGTAGTGCGGGCGGTGTTCCTTTATGAGATTGCACTCAAGTACAAGTGCTTCAATCTCGGAACCGCAGACGATATATTCAAACCATGCAATATGCGTCACCATCTTCTGTATCTTGGGAGATTTCTTGTACCCTGTCTGGAAATACTGATGGACCCTGTTGTAGAGGTCGATCGCTTTGCCGACATATATAATGTGATCCCCGGAATCGTGCATCAGATACACCCCTGGCACGTGGGGAAGCTTCTTAAGTTCTTCTTCAAAATCAAACATATCTGTCACCTCAAAAATATAGTCTAGTATAGCACCTGCAAATGGTGCATGTCATCTGGAAAATGCATTAAAAATGGGTCGCTGTCCTTGACAACACTATTTGCACATAAGTATAATTAATACCGATTATGACATAAAACAATAGGAAAGGAAGCTGATACTGATACTTCAGTAATCACAAGGGATTTTTATGGTTTATAGTGTTACAGTTACGCAGCTTATCGAGAAGATGAGCCTGAAAAATCATACGCCTGAGATAGATACGGACAAGATCCTTATCCAGGATCCGGGTATGAATAGACCTGCGGTGCAGTTTGGTGGATTCTTCGAGCATTTTGATGCCGGAAGGATACAGATATGTGGTAACGTTGAGCATGCCTATGTGGCTGCCATGCATACTGAGGAGGAGAACAAAAGGATCATGGACGAGTTCTTCTCGTATAAGCCGCCATGCCTTATATTCTGCCGTGGCCTGGAGCCATATCCGTTCATCATAGAGATGGCGAAGAAGCACGGGGTACCGGTACTCACATCTGATGCCGTGACATCAGCATTTGTGCATGAGGTTGACAGATGGCTTCACGTGGAGCTTGCTCCAAGAATATCTGTCCATGCAGTTCTGGTCGATGTATACGGCGAGGGAGTTCTCATCATGGGTGAGAGCGGAATCGGTAAATCAGAGGCTGCTCTTGAACTTTTGAAGAGAGGCCACAGACTGGTTGCGGATGATGTTGTTGAGATCAAGAAGGTCAGTGACGCAACGCTCGTTGGACGTGCTCCTGATATAACCAGACATTTCATAGAACTCCGTGGTATAGGTATCATAGATGTCAAGTCTCTGTTCGGTGTTGAGTGTGTTAAGATAGATCAGAATATCGATCTTGTCATCAATCTTGAGGAGTGGAGCAAGGATACGGAATATGACAGACTTGGCCTGGAGGACAACTATATGGAATTCCTTGGCAATAAGGTGGTATCACATAACATACCTATCAGACCGGGAAGAAATATAGCGATAATCGTAGAGTCTGCCGCAGTAAACCACAGACAGAAGAAGATGGGCTACAATGCAGCGCAGGAACTTTACAACAGAGTTACACAGAATATCATGAAGGGCAACGGAGGCAATTCAGACAAGTGATGATATATGCCGCAGATGGTTTATATATATAGGGAGCAGAATGGAAGGAGAAAGAATCATGTCAAAGTATGTATTTGGAGTAGATGTCGGAGGAACAACAGTTAAGATGGGTCTTTTCACAGCGGAGGGTGAACTTCTGGACAAGTGGGAGATAAAGACACGTACCGAGGATGGTGGCAAGTATGTGCTGCCTGATATTGCTGATTCAATAAAGAGCAAGATGGCTGAGAAGAATATTGCAGCAGATGCTACGGAAGGTGTTGGAATTGGAGTTCCGGGACCGGTCAAGGAGGATGGAACAGTTTTAAAGTGTGTAAATCTTGGCTGGGGAATAATAAATGTTGAGGAAGAACTTGGCAAGCTTATTGATATGCCGGTAAAGGCAGGAAACGATGCAAATGTTGCAGCTCTCGGAGAGATGTGGCAGGGCGGCGGAAAAGGCCACAGCAATGTTGTCATGGTAACTCTTGGAACAGGTGTTGGCGGAGGAATCATTCTGAACGGAAGGATGCTCTTTGGTGTGAACGGAGCAGGCGGAGAGATCGGTCATATATGTGTGGATGAGGATGAGAGCGAGATCTGCGGATGTGGCAACAGGGGATGTCTTGAGCAGTATACATCTGCTACAGGTGTCGTAAGGCTTGCTACAAGAGCTATGGCTGCTTCTGATAAGAAGTCAGCACTCAGAGATCTTGAGACTGTTACTGCAAAGGATGTGTTTGACCTTGCAAAGGCAGGCGATGAACTTGCTGGAGAGGTTGTGGACAAGCAGGCTCATATACTTGGAAGAACCCTTGCACAGATTGCATGTGTAGTGGATCCTGAGATATTTGTAATAGGCGGAGGAGTGTCAAGGGCCGGAGCGATACTCACAGATGCTGTAAAAGAGTATTTTGTAAAGTATGCATTCCATGCTTGCCGCGGAACAGAGTTTGCGCTTGCTGAGCTTGGAAATGATGCAGGTATATATGGCGCAGCACGCAGTATACTTGGCAGATAGGAATGAGAATTTATATGTTTGGTAATTATTAACAGTGGTTTTTGTTAATTTATCCAATATGATTTGAAAAGACGTCGAATTTCTATTGATTTTTGATATTGAATTATAAAAGTCTTTAATGTATGATGAGTTTATTAGCTAGCGTTAGCTTGGCTTTAAGTACATTAAAGACTTTTATTTTGTGTCATCACATGGTGTGTGTGGGGGAAAAAGCAGTTTCATGTTATGGGGGTGCTTTTAATTTTGCATTTGCATCATGGAATGATAGCAGGAATAATATTATAAGTGATTAGATATATGAGGTATATATGTCAGATACAGATATATTAGGAAAACTTCAGGATATAGTGGGAAGCGATAATATAGTTTCCGATGAACCTATGAGGAAACACACCACATTCAGGATAGGCGGCAATGCCGATACATTTGTCAGACCGGAATCTAAGGAACAGATAGCTGAGATACTCAGACTGTGCAGGAAACAGGATGTGCCATATTTCATACTTGGCAATGGAAGCAATCTTCTCGTCGGCGACAGAGGATTCCGAGGCGTCGTCATAAACATTATGGACAATATGAATGATATCAAAGTTGACGGCGGTATCATAAAGGCTCAGGCGGGAGCGATGCTCATAAAGGTGAGCAGAGCGGCCAGGGACAATTCACTGACAGGGCTGGAGTTTGCGTCCGGTATACCCGGAACCATCGGCGGCGCTATATATATGAATGCCGGAGCTTACGGCGGTGAGATGAAGGATGTCGTGACCCAGGTGACAGCTATGGATGCTGAAGGTGAGATATACACATTTGGCACTGATGAGCTGGAGTTTTCATATAGACACAGTGTGATCCAGCAGAGAGATCTCATAGTGCTTGATGTAACTATGAAACTTGCAGCGGGTGATCAGAAGATTATAGATGACAGGATGAGCGAGCTTGCAGTGGCAAGAAGGACAAAACAGCCTCTTGAGTATCCTTCTGCAGGGTCTACATTCAAGAGACCTGAGGGATATTTTGCAGGAAAGCTTATCATGGATGCAGGACTTCGCGGCTACAGGGTAGGAGATGCCCAGGTGTCAGAGAAACATTGCGGTTTTGTTGTAAACAGAGGCAATGCGACAGCAGATGATGTGATAAAACTCATAGATGATGTCAAAGCTAAGGTTTCTGAGGAATATGACGTAGTCCTCGAGCCTGAGGTGAGAATGATCGGAGAGTTTTGAGACAGTATATTGACAGCATGAAGAGGGGGCCGGATATATGAGATTTATAATTGTGACAGGTATGAGTGGTGCAGGAAAAGCTACAGCGCTTAAGACATTGGAGGATCGAGGATTCTTCTGCGTAGACAATCTGCCTATCCAGCTCATAAAGAGATTTGCAGAGATAGCGTATGACTCGGAGATTCAGGTGGATGATGTGGCTATCAGTGTGGATATCAGAAGCGGAAGAGCTCTGTCTCAGCTCAATTCATGCCTTGCAGAGATAAAGAGAGAGGGCATGCAGTACGAGATTCTTTTTGTAGAGTGCTCAGATGCAACCCTTGTGAAAAGATATAAAGAGACAAGAAGAAATCATCCGCTCTCAGTTAAGGGGAGCCGTATTATAGATGGCATAAAGAAAGAAAGAGAGCTGATAGGCTTCCTTAAGGAAGAGGCAGATTATATTATAGATACAACCAATCTCCTTGTAAGGGAATTTAAGGCAGAGTTGGATAAGATATTTGTCCAGAACGAGGATTATGCGAACTTTATAGTTACAGTCATGTCGTTTGGTTTCAAATATGGCATCCCAAGGGATTCGGATATTGTTCAGGATGTAAGATTTTTGCCAAATCCATATTATGACCTTGCGTTGCGTGATAAAACAGGTAATGACAAGGAGATACAGGATTTTGTACTTAATTGCAGTGAAGGACCGGAGTTCCTGGATAAGTTCACGGATCTGATCACATTTCTTATCCCTAATTACATAAAAGAAGGGAAAAATCAGCTTGTGATATCGATAGGATGCACAGGAGGCAAGCACAGGTCGGTGACGATTGCGAATGCTGTTTACAGCAGACTTCAAAAGTCAAAATACACAGTGAGAATCCTGCATAGAGATATAGCAAAGGATTCTATTGTAAAGAAAGTATAGTTTATAACAGATAATAATAACGGGTGATAAAGTGTCGTTTTCTTCAGATGTAAAAGCCGAACTTTCGGGAAGCGTTTCCGGTGCGAGACACTGTCAGATAGCAGAACTTGCAGCCATGATATCCATGGTAGC
>URJI01000082.1 GCA_900548215.1 uncultured Coprococcus sp.
TTTTGGTGATTTGTTGTATGATGTGCAATTTATGGAGTTATGCTTCGTTTTCACCAATAGCTTTCATAATTTCAAGTTCTATATCTTGGTGGTTTTTGAGGGATCCTTCTACGAAGTTTCGATAACCAGAATATTTATGAGGTTTGAAGTAATTTAGTGTTTTTTGATGTTTCATAATGGGGTCGTCGGTGCTTTTAAAGATGTAATTATAAGAGCTCCATCTATAGTCGGATGGCTTTTTTACTATGTTCGCTTTGACTGGATTGAGATGTATATATCTGCTTGTCTGCAGAAAATACTCATCGGTGGTTATCAAACATGACTTATATCTTCCCTCAAAGACGTGACCTTTTAGTTCATATTTTCGATTATAATACATAGCGTATTTACTTGCTAAGTCTCTCATAAAAACAGAAATCTTAATATTCCCAGTTTCTAAAAGCAGATGGAAATGATTTGACATTAGGCAATATGCATGAATGTAGCATTCGTTTTTTTCTGCACAATTTCTCAAAATTTTTAAAAAATACTTGTAGTCAATATCATCTTGGAAAATTGTATTGCGCCTGACCCCTCGTTCCATTAGATGATATGTCGCTCCTGAAAACCATTCTCTTGTTTTTCTTGCTATAGCATTCACCTTCCTTTGTAAGTTTTAGATGGGGAGTACCCCATAAGAGTTATTTGTTCCAAAAACATTGTAACATTTATATAAAAATAAGTCTATATAATTGTATATAGTATACAAAACGTATACAGGGTTAAATTGCAAATAAACAACAAAATAATGCAAGACTTTGACGCTAAAAAACTAATAAGGTAAACACAAATTATTTGTGAAATAGGCTATAATCATGAATATAGAGAAGAAATATTAAGGAGAATACACGTATGAATATATTTGATATCATGGGGCCGGTTATGGTCGGGCCATCCAGTTCGCATACAGCTGGAGCGGTTAAGATAGGGTATATAAGCAGAAGACTGCTAGGTGAAGAATTGGCCTCCGTAAAGATATTACTTTATGGCTCATTTCTTACGACTGGAAAAGGTCACGGAACCAGAAAGGCTCTAGTGGCGGGACTTCTGGGAATGAAGCCGGATGACATACGCATTCCAGAAGCTTTGGAGATTGCCGAAAGAGATGGCATCGAGGTTGAATTTGGCGAGGCTTTGTTAAAAGAGGCTCACCCAAATACGGCACAGCTTTTTTTGACGGGGGTATCAGGACGAACCCTTGAGATTATAGGCCAGTCTCTGGGCGGATCGAGAATAAACATAGCAGAGATAGATGGTATAGAGACAAACTTTTCCGGGGATCATCCAACTCTAGTTGTCCACAATCAGGATCAGCCTGGACATGTATCGGAGGTCACATCTATGCTTGCTCACAAGAGTGTCAATATTGCGACTATGCAGCTGTACCGTGCAAGTCGGGGAGGCGAAGCTGTTATGGTTATTGAGTGCGATCAGGAAGTTCCAATTGAAGGAATAGAATGGTTGAAGAAGGTAGAAGGTGTGAATAAAGTGACTTATCTTGGACTTTGAGAGACCGTTGGGGTCAGACCCCTTAGAAAAAGAAGAGAAATAAACAAGAAAAAGAAAGGGGCCTGACCCCCATTGTTGAAAAAGAAAGGGGCCTGCCCCCATTGTTTGCCCCCATTGTTGTGACCCGATTGTTTTGTGAGAGAATAGGAGATGGAAAAGTATGTATCATTCTATACAGGATATTATCGATGTATGTAATGAAGAGAATATGGAATTCTGGGAGGTCGTTCAGAGGGCTGATATGGATGAGCGGGCGGCGTCTTCTGCTGAGTCCTGGACGAATATGGCAAATATGTATCAGGCCATGAAAGATGCAGATAAGAGCTATAATGCCAGGCTCAGATCAGCATCGGGACTGGCCGGCGGCGATGGTGAAAAGCTGCGTATTTATAATGAAAGCGGACGGAACATATGCGGAGATTTCATCGGCTCAGTGATGGAGAAGGCGGTCAAGATGGGGGAGTCAAATGCCTGTATGCGCAGGATAGTCGCTGCACCGACAGCCGGTTCATGTGGTGTGATCCCGGCTGTATTTTTGACCGCTCATGAAAAGCTGGGGTTTACTGATGAGCAGATGATACATGCAATGTATGTGTCGGCGGGCGTTGGAGCTGTCATAGCAGAAAACGCATCCATAGCAGGAGCATCAGGTGGATGCCAGGCAGAGATAGGATCTGCAAGTGCCATGGCAGCAGCAGGACTTGTAAGCCTGCAGGGCGGAACGGTAGAAAATATTGCTCACGGCGCAGCTCTTGCACTTAAAAATATGCTGGGGCTTGCGTGCGATCCGGTCTGCGGTCTTGTGGAAGTCCCTTGTGTGAAGAGAAATGTGGCCGGCGCTGTGAATGCAGTTACGGCTGCACAGATGGCTATGGCCGGCGTTGTCAGTGCTATCCCTGTTGACGAGGTGATAGATACCATGCGCAGAATTGGAAATGCAATGCCTGAATCTCTGAAAGAGACGGCGGGAGGCGGACTTGCAACAACCCCGACGGCTGCTTTGATTGCACAGAGATTTCAAAAGTGCGAATAGAAAAAATGGTATTCATAATCACTTATACACAAAGTGCACAAAAATAAATGACGATAATGCATATTTATTATGAAAAAATTTTGACGGACGTCAAAATGCATAATCCGTATTTCATTTATTGCACAAATATGGTATACTTGGTGCAATAAGCCCCAATATTGTAATGGGGCAGATGGGGATGATGGTATGAAGAACAGAAAGAGGATTTGCGTTATTACTGCACAGGTTGAAGAAGATACACAGAATCATTTCATGCATGGTTTTATGAAGAAAGCATACGAGAAGAACTATGACGTATGCGTGTTTTCCATGTTTTTAAAGTATCAGGATTCGTCTTACCGTGAGGTTGGAGATTCGAATATCTACAACCTTATTAATTTTGACCTTTTTGATGCGGTGGTTATGTGTCAGGATACATTGCAGACTCCAGGTGTTGTGGAGAAGCTGGAGAAGAGGCTTCAATCAGAATTCCCTAACGGATTGGTTGTGGTTGTTGACAAGGAGAACAAGCTGTTTCCTACCATCATGATGGATCACTATACTCCTATAGTAAAGCTGGTTGACCATCTCATAGATGTGCACGGATATAAGAACATATATTTCCTGAACGGTCTAAAGGGGCATGTACATTCCAAGCAGAGACTGGCTGGATATATTGACAGCATGAAAGCCCATGGACTTCCTGTTACTGACGATATGATATATTATGGAACCTATTGGTATGACAGCGGAGATTACATGGTGGATGAGTTGGTCAAGGACAGGGATCATCTGCCGGAAGCGATAGTGTGTGCCAATGATTGTATGGCGATAGGAGTCTGCACAGCATTTGACAAATATGGCATAAAGGTTCCGGATGATATTGCTGTGGTTGGATATGACTCAATAGAGGACGGAAGAAACAGCCCGGTGCCGATCACATCTGCAGATATACCTGCGGAGGATTGCGGAAAGTATTGCGTGGAATATATAGATGCACAACTGAAAGGTCAGAGCGTTCCGGAGTTTAAGACGAATGTAGATCTGTACATAGGCGGAACCTGTGGATGCAAAGGCTGGGAGAAAGAGACTATAAGGCTCAGGAGAGAGAAGTGGGCTACAGATCTGTCAGCCACAAGCTTCTATTCCTGCTTTAACAATATTATGGACGACCTTGTTGCACAGACAGATGTGAAGTCATTCTTTGAGACTGTATTCGAATATGTATATCAGATCAGACCATTTACAGGATTCCATCTGTGTCTGAATGATTATTGGAGGAATCCGGAGATCATGACTGGCGATGAGGCTCTTAGAAATGGGTATACAGATCAGGTGTACAGGATAATCAAGTGTGGAGCCGAAGAAGAAGAATCACATATCAGTTATGATGATGTGTTCGATTCTGAGATTTTGCTTCCTGAACTGTCTATGGACAGAGACTATCCTACGGCATACATATTTTCGCCGTTGTTTTTCCAGGACAGAAGCTTTGGATATGCGGTGGTGAATTATGGAGAAGAGCCAAGGGTGTATGAAGATGTGTACAGATCATGGATAAAGACGGTGTCCAGGGATTTGGAGTCATTTGCAAGACATGAGGGACTTACGGCGGTGCTCAAAAGGCTGGAGGCTGAGCAGATAAGAGATGGCCTCACAGGACTTTACAATTATAGAGGATTTATGAGCCGGATGAATGAGATGGTGTCTGGCGCAAAAGAAAAAGATAAGGATATTCTGGTGCTGGCGATAGATCTCAAGGGAACTCGTCAGATAAATAATACATATGGAAGAACCGAGGGCGACAAGGTGATAGGCTATGTGGCCCAATCAATAAATGAAATCATGACCCAATCAGAGATAGCGATGAGAATGGGCAATGATGAGTTTGTGATCGCCACAACTGTGGATTCCGAAGATGACAACCGGGGAGAAGGTATTGTGGCTGAACTCAAGAAAAAACTTGAGGAGATCGATACTAGTAACAGCAATGATATAGAGATTGGAATTTATTACGGCTGTAGGAAGGGCAGAGTTAAATCGAATACTGAACTTGAGCAGCTTATAAATGATGCGGTAAACCAGAAGAATAAGATAAAGGACAAGAATGCAAATAAAGGCAGGCATAAAGCAGAACTTACGAACAAGGATATAGAGAGAGATGAGATGGTTGCAGCGGTGCTTGACAAGAATCTGTTCACCTATCATTTTCAGCCTATTGTAAGTGCACATACAGGAACTATATTTGCATATGAAGCTCTCATGAGAGTTGTGGAGCCGGTGCGTATGTCGCCGCCTGAAGTACTTGAGAGTGCAGAGAGACTTGGCCGTCTTTACGATGTCGAGAAGTATACGTTATTCAATGTGGTCGAGATTGTGGCATCAAACCCAGAGATGTTTAAGGGCAAGAAGGTGTTCATCAACAGTATGCCGGGACATATGTTGAACCCGAAGGACAGACAGGAATTTCTGAAAAAAGTGAAGACACTTCAGTGCGCTGGCATAGTTGTCGAGTTTACTGAGGGCGACGAGCTGTCTGACAATGAACTTGAAGAACTTAAGGCTTTCCTTAGGGGAAATGGAATGGAGATTGCCATAGATGATTACGGCTCAGGCTATTCAAATGTCAACAATCTCCTCAGATATATGCCGGAGTATGTCAAGATAGACAGGATGCTGCTCTCGGGAATAGATTCGGATCCTCACAGGCAGCATTTTGTGAAAGATATAATAGAATTCACAAGAGACAATGGAATAAAAGCTCTGGCGGAGGGTGTTGAGACAGCCAAGGAGATGAAAACAGTGATTCAGCTCGGCTCAGATCTGATTCAGGGTTACTACACAGCACATCCGAATGCTGAGGTGGTACAGCTCATATCGCCTCAGGTTGTGAATGAGATAATCCAGTACAACCATATTGAGGACAGCGCTGAAAATGGCAGGGTATTTGTCATGGAGTACGAGCGGAGTGTATCGCTTGTGAAGCTGGAAAGTGACAGTTACAGAGAGATTGTGGTTGCGCCTAAGGCTGGAGGTGACAACAACGTTCGAATCGTGGGCGCAAATGGATTCCAGTCAGATATCAGTCTCAGAGTAAAGGATGGATTCACAGGAACCATAGTTATGCAGAATGCAAGCTTTTCAAGTGACAGGGATAAGCCTTGTATAGATTGCGGAGAGAACACAGATCTCTACATAGTATTGGAAGGCAAAAATTCATGTAGAGTGGGTGGCATACGTATTCCGGAGTCGTCGAGGGTGACATTCATAGGCGAGGGTGATATGCACATTCAGGTACATAGCAACAGGTATTATGGTATAGGAAACGATGTCGCTTCAAAGCATGGTATTATCAGGTTCAGGCAGGATGGCGTTATAAATATAGAAGCGAATGGTGTAAACGGAGTGGCTATAGGATCTGGCTATGGCGGAGATATCCGTATAGAGAAAGGCCGTTATGATCTGTATCTCAATGGGGAGAACGGAGTGGCTATAGGATGCATACATAGTCCGGTGAAGATGAACATAGTCAAGGGCGATATTGACATATCGTTTGAGGCTGCAAATGGTGTGGCAATAGGTTCTGTTGAGGGACATGCGGACATCTCAGTCAGGAATACATCTATAACTATCCGTGGATCTGGCAACAGATATGTGGCTATGGGAACTCTGGATGGAGATGGTTGCATAGTTGATATCGGTAAAACTCATGTCGATATGAATTTGAAGGGTAATTCCTGCATAGCCATCGGATCAGATCATGGACCTGCTGATGTATGCATATCAGATGCCAATTCAAGAATCATGGCTCAGGGCGAGGCTTGTTTTGCAATAGGAAGCAGATGTGATATAGGTACACTTTCAAGCAGCAATGCCGACTTGAATGTGTCGGTGAAGAACGCTATCAATGTAGACATATCTGTTCCGGAACAGAATATCCGGCTGCTCAACGGCAGATGTATGTTCATGCTGAATAACGAGAGCGTAGAGCGCAAAGTTACTGAGCGTTACTAGATATATAGAAATAATACATTAAACAGTGGGCGCACGGGTTGCGCCCTGTTTTATGTATAAAAAGGTGCCAGCTCCATCATTTGAAAAATGCTTTGATGGGGTGATTATTAATTGGAAGGAGTAAAGAAAATGGAAAGAGAAACAATGTGTATTCAGGCTGGCTACCAGCCAAAAAATGGAGAGTCAAGGATGATACCTATCGTGCAGAGCACGACATTCAAGTATGACACAAGTGAGGATATGGGAAAATTGTTTGATTTGGAGGAAAGTGGATATTTCTACACCAGACTTGCAAATCCTACAAATGATTATGTAGCAGCAAAGATATGTGCTCTTGAAGGAGGCTCTGCCGCTGTTCTCACATCATCAGGTCAGGCGGCAACATTCTTTTCGGTATTCAACATCGCAGGTGCCGGAGATCATGTAATAGCATCGTCAACAATATATGGAGGAAGCTACAATCTGTTTGCAGTTACCATGAAGAGAATGGGGGTCGAATTCACATTTGTCGATCCTGACTGCTCTGACGATGAGCTTGAAGCTGCATTTAAGCCGAACACAAAGGCTGTATTTGGCGAGACAATAGCCAATCCGGCTCTTATAGTATTTGACATAGAGAGATTTGCAAATGCTGCACATGCACACGGTGTTCCACTTATTGTTGACAATACATTTGCCACACCTATCAACTGCAGACCTATAGAATGGGGAGCAGATATAGTGACACATTCAACAACAAAATACATGGATGGACATGATGCAACAGTGGGCGGAGTAATCGTTGATTCAGGAAAATTTGACTGGATGGCTCATGCTGACAAGTTCCCTGGACTTACAACGCCGGATGATTCCTATCACGGAGTTGTATATGCGGAGAAGTTTGGAATTGGCGGAGCCTATATCAACAAGATCGTTGCGCAGCTTATGAGAGATCTCGGACCTATCCCTGCACCGATGAATTCATATATGTTGAACCTGGGCCTTGAGTCGCTGCATGTGCGTATGCCTAGACACTGCGAGAATGCCATGGCTGTTGCACAGTTCCTCGAGAAGCATGAGAAAGTTGCGTGGGTTAATTATCCGGGACTTGCCAGCAACAAATATTACGAGCGTGCGCAGAAGTATATGCCTGATGGAACATGTGGAGTTGTGTCATTTGGCGTGAAGGGTGGCAGAAGTGCCGCAGAGAAATTCATGAAGGGGCTTAAGGTTGCTATGATAGCGACGCATGTGGCAGATGCGCACACCTGTGTACTTCATCCTGCATCGGCAACCCACAGACAGATGAACGACGAGGAGCTCCTGGCTGCAGGCGTGAGCCCTGATCTGGTGCGTCTGTCCGTAGGCATAGAGAATGTGAATGATATTATTGCTGATCTTGAGAATGCATTGGCTGAGGTATAGTGACTGTGAAAACAGGAGATGTGTATGGGAGAGATTATTGAGATCACAGATTTTTCGGCTCCGGCGCTGGATATGTATGCGAGGATGTCAGAGAATCAGTTGGCGCATGCATATGAGCCGGACGCGGGAGTTTTCATTGCGGAGAGTCCAAATGTTATCATGCGTGCACTTGATGCCGGATACGAACCTGAGTCTATTCTCATAGAGAAGAAGCAGATAGGTGGAGCTGGCGCGGAAGTCATAAAAAGGTGTGCGCATGTGCCCGTATATACGGCAGAATTTGATGTGCTTACGAAGCTTACAGGATTTGCGCTGACCCGGGGGATGCTCTGTGTGATGCGGCGGAGAATGCTGCAGTCAGTGGAGCGTCTGTGCAAAGATGCGAAGAGAATTGCAGTCTTGGAAGATGTGATGAATCCTACAAATGTGGGAGCGATATTCAGGTCGGCGGCAGCTCTTGGCATGGATGCGGTGCTGCTCACCAGTGGATGCAGTGATCCGCTTTACAGACGAGCTGCAAGAGTCAGTATGGGAACAGTCTTTCAAATACCCTGGACATACATAACCCGGGAGACTTTGGGGGAGAAAAATACGAATATTCCTGCATGGCCAGAGTCTGGTATGTGTAAACTTGGCAGTATGGGGTTTAAAATCGCATCAATGGCCCTCAGAAATGATACAGTGGACATTTGCGATGACAGATTGAAACGTGAGGAGAAGCTGGCCATTGTCCTTGGAACAGAGGGAGACGGCCTTGGCGTATCTACTATAGAGATGAGCGATTATACGGTTAAGATACCGATGTACCACGGTGTGGATTCACTCAACGTGGCGGCTGCCAGCGCTGTGGCATTCTGGGAGCTGGGACGCAGACTGTAAGACATCCGGACGATGGGGTCAGGCCCCATACCAGCAAAGGGGTCAGGCACCATGTCACCCAAAGGGGTCAGGCCCCCATGCCAGCAAAGGGGTCAGGCGCCATGTCACCAAAGGTGCCTGACCCCGTTGTTGAGTGGGGTGTCGAAAAATGAATGGTAAAAAAGGCTCAATGGTAGATACATAACGACGAATTTATGTTATAATAATCAAGCTGCCGGACGATGTGTAAGAACAGGCGGCACATTAAAAACGAATACCAGAACACAAGGAGGAAACGATAGATGTTTTATGCGATTTCGGGAATAAATGGAGATTATGAGGCGTACAGGAGGGCTCTTAAGAAGCTTAAATTTCAGAACCTCGATGACATAAAAGAAGACGATATCATGAATGAAGAGACCGTGATAAATACCCTTGAGGGGGAGGATGTGCTGTATGTCCTTGGCAATATTGTAGGTGCCGGCGGCGGTTCCATGAAGATCATACAGGACATGATGAACAGGGATAATGTCATAGCTGTGGTAGGTGAGAATGAGTACAAGATAACCCAGTCCCTGAAGGCGCTTGATGACCACATTCGTTCCACAGGTGATGTTCCGCCACAGGCAATCATGGACAGGATCACGTCCATGCTGGGCGATGATCTTTCAGGTGTTGTCAAGGAGTTTACAGAGCTTGACGATGACGACAGAGAGGACGTAATAGACTACATCGATGAGATATCCGAGGAGGCATTCCTTGAGGTTATGATGGCGAAAAAGAAGTTTGTTTTGGTGCACGCCGGAATAAAGAATTTCAAGCAGGACAAAGAACTTGATGAGTACAGTACAGAGGATTTTGTCACAGAACCTGCAGATCTGGATAAGACATATTACAAGAACAGAACACTTGTGGTAGGTCATGTGCCAACTACAGAGATAGAAGGCGGAGAAGGCAAGATCGTGAAGAAGAACAACAATGTAGCTATTGACTGCGGCTGCGGCAAAGGGGGACAGCTTGGAATATACTGCCTGAACAATGGCGCAGAGATGTATGTATAATAGAGATAGATATGGATCATGGCCGGGTGAGATCATCACTCCGGCCATTTTCTGTGCAAAATTGACCTGCGAGGTGCGGAAAACAGGCTGTAAAAAGATACAAATTGTATAATATGTACATAAAAACTAAAATGCCGCCGCAAAAATTAGCAAAAAAAATTCGCTTCCAAGTATTCACAAAATATGACAAATTTGTTAAATTAAATGTTGAGCATGTAGACCTGTGTCGAGGTACAGATGTAGAGATAGGAGGATGCAATGAAGGTTATAGATTTTCATTCGCACATACTGCCAGGGATAGATGACGGCAGCCGGAATGTGCAGACATCAGTGGACATGCTGAGGATGTGCAAGGAACACGGAGTGGATCTGATGATCGCCACACCGCATTTCTATGCTGATTCCAACAGGGTAGAGAGATTTGTTGAAAACAGACAGGCGGCATATGACAAGGTCATGGCTGCGAGAGCGGATATACCGCAGATATTGATGGGAGCAGAGGTGGCATTCTTCGAGGGTATAAGCAGATCGGAGAAATTGCAGGCACTAACAATACAGGGAACGAATGTCATATTGCTTGAGATGCCATTCGTGACATGGAGTGATTCGGTAGTGCGAGAAGTAAGAGACTTAACAGAGAAGAGACATTTCCATATCATATTAGCTCATATAGAGCGTTTCTTAAGCATACCAGGCAACAATTCTTATGTAAAACAGGTGCTTGAACTGCCAGTGACGGTTCAGGTGAATGCTGAGACACTGTTGGATTTCAGACAGAAGGGCAAGATGTTCAAGATGTTCAGAAAGAACTATGCACACATTCTGGGAAGTGACTGCCATGGTATGCATCACAGGATGCCAAATCTATGGCTGGGACGTGAAGCGATATCCCGCAAACTTGGAGCAGATGTGCTTTCCCGCATCGACGTATACGGCGAGAGGCTGCTTGCGGAACATGCGATACAATCATGACCAGAAAACAAAAGATAGTCTGGCAGCATAAAAATACCAGAACAAAGAAGAACGATGACAACAGAACAAATTAATATAGAAGAAAATTTGTATGGAGGACATAATATGTCTAAGAAGACAGCGATAATCATAAGCGTTATTTTATTTGTGATACTGTGCGCACTCATAGTATGTGAAAAGATGTGGCCAACTGCAGGAGCAAATCTTCTGATTGGACATTGAGATAGGCTGCAGCAAAATAGTAGTGCATGGTGCGTTAGCCGGCAGGGCAGCCGGCGTGATCAGAGGTGATACATATGTCGCATAAAGATATGACATTTACAGAAAAAAAGAGAATATACAGGCGGATTGGCGCAGGCGTTCTCCTGGTGGCCATATTGTGTGCATCACTCGCCATTGCGCTCAGACCTGCAAGCGGCGGGAATACGGCAAGCCCGACTGATGCGAAGGCAGACGGTATGATAGAGGTGGACGGAGTCAGGTATGTTCCAAAGAAGAACATAGAGACATATCTGTTCATGGGAATAGACAACATGGGCAAGGTTCAGAAGGTTACAGGCTATGAAGGCGCCGGCAGATGTGATGTAGTGATGCTGATGGTGAGAGACCTGAGCGATGGCACATACAAGACGCTTACACTTGACCGCAATACCATGGTGGAGCAGGATTCACTTGAGCCGGATGGTACCAGCCTTGGCTCATCAGTGGCACAGCTTGCATTGGCACATGAGAATGGTGATGGAATGGAGATTAGCTGTGAGAATGTGAAAAAAGCAGTGTCGAATTTCCTTGACGGTCAGAGGATAGACGGCTACGCTGCCGTGAACATGGGTGCCATAGGAACTATTAACCATCTGGCAGGCGGGGTCACAGTTACCATAGAAGATGACTTTTCAAAGGTGGATAAGACCATGAAGATGGGCGAGACCATCACGCTGACAGATGAACAGGCAGTACATTACGTTCATGACAGATATGATGTTGGAGATGAATCCAACACACAGCGAATGAAACGGCATGAGGCATACAAGGCAGGCCTGATGAAGAATCTCGAAGACAAATGCAACGCAGACAACTCATATCCGCTCACCATATATGAAGCCCTTGGCGATTACATGGTGACGGACATAAATTCACAGAAGTTCTCAAAGCTGGCGCTTCTGGTGCTGAAAGACAAAGATGCGGGATCTGTGAGCATAGATGGAACAGAGACCATAGATGATCTTGGGTATGTTGAAGTTGAGGCAGATGAGACGAGCCGTCAACAGGCGGTACTTGATCTGTTCTACAAAGAATACAAGTAGAATCTAAGTGCTTCATCACGGCGATTATAAAAAAGCAGGCGCAGGGATAGCCTGACAAATTAGAAACATGGAGGAGTAATATGAATTCCAACAATATGGCGGCACCGGGTAATGAGGTGGCAGCAAAGAACACGATAACAACACTAAAGGTGGAAGAAGATGACAAAGAGATAGATCTGCTCGATATGGGTATGGCACTCGTCGAGAAGCTTCCATATATCATACTGTGCTTCCTGCTTGGAGCGGTGATCTTCAATGCATACGCATATTTCATGGTGAAGCCGACATACCAGTCAACCGCAAAGTTATATGTGGTATCAGCGTCCAGCGATTCAGTGGTAAATCTTCAGGACCTGAACCTGGGATCATCACTGACAAAGGACTATGAAGATCTGATACTCAGCTATCCGGTGCTGGATCAGGTTATAG
>URJI01000083.1 GCA_900548215.1 uncultured Coprococcus sp.
GATCATGAATTCCATGACGCTCTCTGCAAAATATGCATGAGTGAATTTGGCTGCAACAAGCTCAGCCGGCCTTACAGGGAGCGGCAGAAGGTGATCCAGATCTGACGAAAAATAAAGCAGATTGAATATCACCATTATACTGAATATGACTCCGAATACGGACATAAGCTGTACCACAATATTGAGTCCCTGCACATCTCCGCCCGCCTCTCTGAGTGCTGCGGTCATAATATAAACTATAAATCCAACCACGAAACAGCAAGGTATCATGATACAGCACATAGCTATCATCCCCATCACTTTGTAGGTCCTGGCCTTCTCTCCATGTTCAGGCATCTCCATGTCGTTATTCTTCGTGATCATTTTGAGCAGTGTTCTAAAATTCTTCATGCATCATCTCCACAAATATCTCCTCAAGAGACTTGTTCTTGTGCTGTGCCTCAAGTGACTCAAGAGTCCCCTGATATATATCCTGACCCTTGCGTATCATGATTATTTTGTCACATAACTTCTCTGCAACCTCAAGAACATGTGTTGAGAAAAATACACAATTGCCTGCATCGGCATGCTCTCTCATCATCTTCTTGAGCTCGTATGCAGCATTCGGATCAAGACCAGTCATCGGCTCGTCCAGAATCCATACAGGCGGATTGTGCACAAGTGCAGCCATAACCATCATCTTCTGGCGCATACCATGTGAATAGCTCACCATCTGTCTGTTCAAACTATCCTCCATGCCGAACCTCTCCGCCATCTGCTCTATTCTCTTCTTGCGGTCATTCGTGGATACTCCGTATATGTCCGCAATAAAATTAACATATTCAAGGCCTGTCAGTCTGAGAAAGATATCCGGATTATCTGCTATATATCCCATGGACTGCTTGGCCTGTATTGGTTCTCTGCTAATATCATGACCATTTATCAAAGCCCGTCCCTTTGTTGGCATGAGTATTCCTGTGAGCATCTTGATGGTTGTCGTCTTGCCGGCACCGTTCTGTCCGACAAATCCTGCTATCTCACCTTTGTTTATATGAAAGCTCAGATCATCCACCGATACAAAATCCCCGCCGTACACCTTTCTCAGATTCTCCGCTATTATCATACATTTATCCTTTCCCAGATCACAATGATATTTTTTGCCACCATCCATTATACCAACTGAAAGGACTGTTTACAAGTTTACTGTTGTGTCCAGACAGAATGAATATATAACTTTTTCCTTAACTTTTAGTCCCGTCAGTTTTTCAAGTACATCTGCATATTTTTCAAGCTGAACATGATATTTTGTGACCAGATCCTGCACATTCTTCACGGTGTCAGTCTTGTAATCCATGAGCACGATCTCTCCGTCTTCTATAAAGTACGCATCAATTATTCCCTGAACCACTATGGTCTCATCTCCGCAGTCACTGTAAGTGCTGTTTATCTCCCCGGGAGTCATCATCATATAGAACTGCCTCTCCCTGAAAAGCCTGCCAGCCCCATCTGCTGCCGCCATTCTCTGTCCAAGCCCACTCTGTATCATCTTGTGTATCTTTTCAGGGTGTATACGATTCTTATAAACATCATCAAACAGCCCGAGCTCAAACACGCGAAGGACATCTCTCTCTGCCCCGGAGATATCTGTCTGCCCAAAATCCGCAAGTTCCATGATCTTATGATATATCGTTCCTATCTCGTTTCCATGAACAACCCGCTCCTCACACATGAATGCAGGAACCGGAGCATTATCCTTACGCTTGTACACTTTCTGCGCACTGCTTCCGGAGAATTCAATCTCCTCTCCCTGCGACTGAAGCCTCTTGATCTCCGTGATAGACATCTTGCTTCTGAGCCCTGAGCTCTTATATCCATATTCGTATTCTATACCTTCACGTATCCTGTCACACAGACCGGCATCCACAGCACCTGCAAATCCGGATTTCTCTTCATCTTCCGTATAACTTTTACACTCACTCAGACTTTCATCTGATATCTTGTCTTCCATATCATCCGGGATCCCGGCAAAACTGTCAGCCTTAACAGTGTCTATGACAATATATTCATCATGTTCCGTGTAACAGAGCGCCGTATAGATCCATGCTGCATAACATCTGGCACTCATGACTGCTGCGTAGTTCATTCTCTTGCCCAGCACATAACTCTGACAGTTCTCAATGAACGAATCCATATCCTTAATGCATGCCGTCATGTAAAGTTTTTCTTTTGCTCTTGTAAGTGCCACATACAGAACACGCATCTCCTCCGCATAGGTTTCGGAGCTGATAGTATCTGTCATGACCTTTCTGAGGAAGGATTCCCGTTTCACACGAGATTTTACATCAATCTGATTGCACGCCAGATAATAATCCTGATGAACCAGCACATTCTCCCTCATATCCATCTGGTTGAACTCTTTGCCAAGACCTGCCACAAAAACTATAGGAAACTCCAGTCCCTTGCTCTTATGCATGGTCATGACCCTTACAACATTCTCATTCTCGCCAACCACATCTGCCTCAGCAAAGTCCAGATCATTTGTCCGAAGCTCACTCACATAGCGGATGAAGTTGAACACACCCTTACTGTTCTTCTCAAAGTCATCAGCTTTACGTATAAGCATATCTATGTTCGCCTGTCTGCGTTTTCCCATAGGTCTGGCACCTGCGAACCAGTAATATCCGGTCTCATCCAGAATATATCTTATAATGTCACTTATGGACATATAATTCTTATTCTCCTTCAGATAATCCAGCATATTCAGAAATGCTCCGAGCTTCTTTACAGCGGGAATATCCTCCCCATCATGGCATTCCATATAATCTCTGATTTTGTCGTACAGTCTCGCATTGTAATCCTTTGCATCTTTCTCATACTGAATTCTGTACTCGCCCGCAATACGCGCAAGTTCCTCCTCGTTAAGCCCTGCAAGAGGGGATCTGAGAACCGCCGCAAGGTCGATGTCAACATAGCTGTTGTCAACAATTGACAACATGCTCACAAGAGCACTTATCTCGGCAGCGTCAAAGTATCCCTTCTCGCTCTCTATATAAAGAGGCACTCCGACAGCCTCAAAAACCTTCTCATAATCTGACGACGCAGAGGAAACACTTCTGAGAAGTACCACTATGTCCCTGTACTCAGCTTTTCTCTTCCCACCGTCCACAAATACAGGTTCCGGACCATCGACGATCTGTTTTATCTTGCCGGCTATATACTCTGCCTCAACCTCAGTCTTTGTCACATCTGTATATGGATCCACATCACTCATATTGTTGTCTATAAGTATGAGTTCAGATTTTGGTCCCTGGTACACGTCATCAGGCTCAGTCATGACAGCTCCAGAGATTGCATATCTCGAATTGAGCTGTGCCGCCGCATCATACTCTATATCACCGATCTCACGCATCATGACCTGTGAGAATATCGAGTTCACAGTTTTTAACACATTGATCTCACTTCGGAAATTTCTGGACAGAAGTATGCAGTTTCCAAGGGCATCCTCCTTTGCCTCATCGTCATCTGCAAGCCTTACATAGGTGTCATATTTGCCTATGAACAGATCAGGTCTTGCCATCCTGAATTTGTAGATGCTCTGCTTCATGTCTCCCACCATGAACATATTGTTGATATTCTCTCCATGGCCGGCCACACTTCCGAGTATATATTCCTGTATAAAGTTGCTGTCCTGATATTCATCTATGAGTATCTCCCTGTATCTTGCAGATACCTCACGTCCGATCTCAGATGGCACAGGTCTGCCATCTTTCACGCCATCGCAGAGTATGCGATATGCAAACTCCTCTATATCATGGAACTCGAAGAGATTCTTCTCCATCTTCACCTTCATAAGCTCATCCATATATAACTCAGTCAGGTCAAGCACAGTGGTGAGTGTAGGTGCCATCATCTTCATCTGGCTTATTATGTCGTCCACATCTACAGAAAAAGCTATGATATCATTTATCATTTTCTTGTAGACATCACGCCTTGACTTGATCATATCCCGCTTGTCCGGATCCGCATCAGCGCCTGTTGTCACCAGTCTGTCAAATGCGTAACATATGCTCTGTCCATCCGCATCCTTCTCCATCTTCTGCCCCGCAGGCCTGATAGATGCGTTATATATGTCGCCAAGGACAAAAAGATCTACATTTTTTTGATCAGTCAAATCACCGCAGCTGTTAACCATGTCCTGTATCATCAATACATCCTGATCTATCCTGAGGCCATATGCCGCAAGGCCGTAACCTTCTGTGGCATACTTCTGGCACTCCATAGCCATATCAAGTGCTGCGCAGAGCATGCTGCGAACCCTTCCAGCAAATGCTGCGACCATCGGCATCGCCATAACCGCACTTCGTTTTTCCTGAACCGATGCACTGTGATCCACTCCGAGAGTCAGGGCATGTCTGGCATTTTCTATCCACTGATGAGGATCAGGATAGCTGGATATAGCTCCCATTACCTTGCCAATGATAGCTGCAACAGCAGTATCCTTCTCCTTTGCCGCAAATGTCTTTACCAGCCGCCTGAAGCCCGGAACAAGATTCTCATCCTCATAGCACATCTCCATGACCTGATCACAGACATCCTTACGGATGATCTTCATCTCAGTGTCATCCCCTATGTCAAATGCAGAATCCAGCTGAACCTTTGCAAAATATTCCTTAACTATTCGAAGACAGAAACTGTCTATCGTGCATATCTCGGCATGATTGATAAGCGTCATCTGACGGATCAGATGTTCATCGCTCCTGTTATACTTCTGCAGCATATCTATCTTCTTCTGCAGCTCCCGGCCTACTTTCTCTTTCATCTGGGCTGCCGCCGCATTGGTAAATGTAACAACAAGAAGTTCATCCACATCCACCGGATCATAGCCCTCTATCCGTTCTCCTCTGGCATCAAACCCTGACACCATCTGAATTATTCTCTCCACAAGCACAGCTGTCTTTCCAGAACCCGCCGCAGCCGCAACCAGAAGATTGCCCTTTCTGGTATCTATGACATGAGCCTGCTGTGGCGTCCACTTTATTTCATTTTCTACCTTCTGCTCACTGCCCATATCATCATCTCTCCTTTCCCGCATCTTCTGCTGTCTGTTTTTCGCCATCTGATTCTGTCTTTATCTCCATTCCAAGCTGCGCCGCTCTCAGCTTAAGCTCCTCAGCTCTGCTCTCAATATCCCCCAGCACGCTCTCTGCTTCTGCCAGTTTTCCCGCGGCAAGCTCCATGTCATCTCTAATCTTCTGGGTTGCTTTATCGCCCCGGTCATCCACTTTCTTTTTTGCAGTGTCATACTTCTTTCTGGCACCGTCATATTTTTTCCGGGCCTTTTTGATATCATCATCCAGGCTCTTCATGTCTTTGGATATCTGTTCTATCTCATCAGACTTCTTATGATAGACATCCTGCTCTCCGCTGTATATACGGGAATATCTGTTACCTGAATATTTGTCATCAAATGCACATACGCCTTTAAAGCCACAATACTTACACGCATTCACATCCCCCTGTCTGACAGGATTTATGTCTATCTGCCCCTTAGATATCCCACCGCCAAGCCTTTCTATATTTCTTCTGTTCGCCTCCATCAGATCCATGATGAGCGTCTCCTGAAGTCTCTGGGCAGACTTTACCGTGGCCATATTTCTATCCATGACAGAGACTGTCTTCTGGCTGTCACTGACTATTCCAGAGTACCTGGATTCACTTAACAGAGCTCTCTCAAAAGCATCCACAACGACATTTCCAAACTGCACACTCTCCTCAGTCTCAAATCCGGATTCCTGCTCGTTGTATCTGACTTTATCACCAAGCCCAGTGACATCTGCCACAGGATCGTTAAATGTATAATAGAGAAGTCCGCCTACATGCACTCTGCTGTCAGCATCCCCCTTCTTGCCAAGCCGTCTCTTTTCCAATTCATATGCTATGGCACCGTAGGTCACAAGCTGCATCTGAAGGCCGCCAAGCACTTTATCAATGTCTATGGTTTTGTCCGAGGATTTGTAATCGACTATCCTGAAATATGAACCTTCATCGCCGCTGTACTCATCTATTCTGTCTATCACGCCGTTAAGGCTCATCGTAAGTCCATTTGAAAGTTCAAACACATAGTCATCTATTCCATCCTTTGCAGTGTTAAAACGTCTCTCAAAATTGTCCGGCTGCATCTCGCCGCACATTATAAAAGTTCTGAGAGTCCTGGTTGTCCTGACCGCAATATCAGCAAGCAGTTCACGCATATATCCAGATCTGGAGCTGTCCTCAAAGAAAGCCTGTGCCTCATCAGCTGCAGAACTGTCTGCAAACTCAACAGTCTTTTTCATAAGTTCATCATCATCTATGTGTACCCAGTCATTCTCCCTGAATGTCTTCACATAATTGAACACTTTTTCCATGGTGCTGTGGAGTATATTTCCCACATTTGCCGCATTGATCTGGTAGGTCTCTCTCTCGGCAAGTCCCAGACCATAAGTCAGGAAATATTTGAACTGACACTCGGCATATCTCTCAAGTCTTGACACGCTGAGCGCAAGGTTATCTCCGTAGATCATCTTCACCACATCAGCAGGCAGCTTCATGGCCGAGTTTGTAAATGAACGGCCAGCCGCTATGGCATCTATCTGCCTGTCACAACCCATATCAAGAAGCATCCTGCTTACAAGCTTCCATGTGCCATCGCTGTCATCTTTTTCTGATTGATTTATCACGTACTTCAGGGCGGAGCCCACCGTCTCAGGAATCTGTGAATCCTCATCATAATCCTGCACCACGATATCCGGGAATACCCCTCTCACCCTGTCCACAAGGTATGACGGCTTGGACTCCCTGAAATCCTCGCTCATTTTCCTGTACACGATATACAGCTGATCCGAAGGCTTGGTCATGATTGTATAGATATAGAACTGCTCCGTATACGCATTTGTCCTGTCCGAAGGCGCCAGCGTTACTCCGCAGTCCTCCAGACGCTGTCTGTCCGCACCGGAAAGTATCTTACCCTTCTTTGCAGGATTTGGTATAATCCCTTCATTTACACCTGTAAAGAATACAACCTTCACATGGTTGAGTCTTGATCTGGTCATATCGCCCACAACAACCCTGTCCACAGTTGGCGGAACAATTCCGATCTTCATATCTGTGATTCCTGCATCAAGTATGCCTGCATACTCGCGGACAGTCAGCTTCTCATCACCAAGTATAGTAACCATCTTGTCCATGAGTGTGATCATCTTGTCAAATATCTGACCGTAAGCATCCCCCTCGTCAAATCTCTCCTCACCGTACAGCATCTCCTTGCGCTTTTCCAGCTTGTCCCACACGCCAAGTTTCATGAGAAAATGATAAAGCGACTCTGTATAAGCCCGCACCGTATTCTTAGAAGCTGGACTTGTCGGTCTGAACACATCTATATATTCTTGTCCAAATATGTCCAAGATCTGTGATCTTATGGAATTCATATCTGCCGCATAGTCAGGATCCTTCTCATCGGTTATCTCCTTCTGCCAGCCCTTAAGGCCCCTGAGATTGCGCTTTAAGGCATAGTTTTCCATGCGTTCCATATCGTCAAGATCAACGTCCGTCATACCTGATTTCAAAAGTCTGAACACACTGTCAAATGAGAAATTATCCGACATGACAGCCAGAAAAGCCCTGACAGTGTCAGAACATGGATCACCGGCAAGCGAAGCATTTTCATCTATGAACACAGGTATCCTGTACTCATCCATGGCCTGTCTGTAATAGACCGCCACGTCGCTCAGATCACCAGCCACAACTGCGATATCCTTATATCTGTATCCGTGATTTCTGACGAGATCCCTTATCTTTGAGGCTGTGAACATTGCTTCATCCTTCGCCCTGTCCACAGATATAAGTTGTATATTTTCCGTGATGCCGTTCCTCTTTCCATGTGGATATCTGAACAGATCACGCTCAAGCTCTGCCATCTCCGGATTTGCCTTAAAACGGTATGGAACCTCACAGCTGCACATGACCACATTCTCAAGAATGTCAACATGCTCCTCCTGCGCCGCCTTGCAAAGAGCTGTCATAGTCTCCTTTGTAAGTCTGAACAGTTCGTATTCCTTTGGTCTTGCAAGATTTATCTGATCCGGCGCTATATCAGATACAAATGTTATACTTCTGACATGCCCCATCATCTTCCTTATCAGATTCATCTGGACAGGTGTGAAACCCGTAAATCCATCAAAATACAGATGGCTGTCCGCAAGTATCTTGGATCTGTCAAGATTATCCGCTAAAAGCTCAGTGAGCTGCTCTGCCACTATATAGCTATCCCGCGAATTGTGTTCCTCGAATTTCTCATATATAAGGCGGACATCATGAAGTTTTTTGTACGTAGGAGACTCCTTATCCATAAGTTCCATTGCATGGTCAATGTCTGATCTGTCAACCGCATACTGAAAAAGCTCCGACATCATGGACTTCATCTCATCCACAAATCCCAGCTTGTTCATATAACTTCCGTATACAAGAAGTTCTTCCCTCTGCTCCATAAGTATCTTCTTGATAAGCATACTTTTTCCAAAATCCTCAAGTACCTGTCCGGGATTCACAGACAATTCATCAAACACCCGATACGCAAGACGGTTCAATCCTATGGCATCTATGTTCATGGTTCCATGGCGTGGATGCCTGGTCACTATATCTCTCTGGGCTTCCATAGTGAACTGCTCCGGTACAACATAAAAATAATTCAACGTATCGTGTGCCAAGGACTCCCTGATGAGTGTATCCAGAACATATTCCGTCTTACCTGACCCAGCTGCGCCGAGCACGAACTGTATCGACATACGCAAATCTCCTCTCTGCTAAACTTCAAATAAAACCGCTGTTTTATCACATACCTGACGTCATAAAATCCGATATCCCTGAATAGAATGTATAAATAAAAACAGGGAGATCAAACTATGTCATCAACAAAATTAATAGTGTTAAAGTCAAAAGAACTGATCTATACAGCAATCCTTCTCGCACTTATCATCGTGTTTGTGATCATAATGATCAACATGTTCAAAGATAAAGATGATACCAAAAGCTCCGATTCCAGCGTCCAGACATCTGCGCAGCCAGCTTCTTCTGACAAAGTCTCCGAGATCCGATATACCCCCGGAACATACACCTCTCCTCTGGTTCTCGGTGACAACACGCTGTCAGTGATGGTCACTGTAGACGAAAACTATATCACCGACGTGTCTTTCAAGCAGGTAGATGAAGCCGTAACAACCATGTACCCTCTCCTTGAATCATCGCTTGAGGATATCAACACACAGCTTCACTACATATCATCCGTAGACGATATCACTCCTTCAGGAGACAACACTTACACGACCAGACTCATAGTCGATTCCATAAGAAACGCACTGGCAGATGCTGTTGTCAACTGACAGACCGCCTATATCCAAAAAGGACAGATATGTATGTAACGCATTTATAATACATACGCATCTGTCCTTTTTTTCTGCGCCGCTGCAGTCTCCCGGATTTTTCCTGCGTCAGCCCTGTAAACGACACCAATCCTAGTGCTTTGGCACCACGTTATCCTTATCCTTGAAAATGCTCTCAGCAGGCACATATCCTCTAACTCTTGACACAGGATAAATGTTGCTGTGGCGTCCTATGACGGTGCCCGGATTCAACACACTGTTGCATCCAACTTCTACATTGTCGCCAAGCATGGCACCGAATTTCTTAAGTCCAGTAGCAATGTCAAACGCCTTGCCGCATGACATTCCTTTTACATGAACAAGTGTCTTGTCCGACTTCACATTTGATGTGATGCTGCCAGCTCCCATGTGGGACTTGAATCCCAGAACTGAATCTCCAACATAGTTGTAATGCGGAACCTGTACGTTGTTGAATATGATAACATTCTTAAGCTCTGTGGAATTGCCTATCACACAGTTCTCTCCCACCAGGACACTGCCTCTGATAAAGGCTCCTGGACGCACTTCTGTGCCCGCACCGATGACTGTCGGACCAAGTATGGTTGCTGTAGGATATACCTTGCAGCTCTTGTGAATCCACACATTCTCACCAGCCTCGTTATATTCATCCTTGTCAAGACTCCTGCCAAGCTCCAGCACAAAATCCTTGATGAGAGGAAGCGCCTCCCATGGATATGTAAGCTTCTCAAGCAGTGGCTTCGCCATAGTCTGCTCCAGAGTATAAAGTTCCTTTATTGTTACAACTGAATGTACGTCTTCCATAATAATTCTCCTCATATAAATTTAATAGCAGCTGTGCGACATATCACACAGTATCACTTACTATGTTATACACCTTTATGCATTTATGCGCAATTATTGCGGATCTGAATTTTCCCCCGTCTTTGTTTCTGCCTTTGTATCCCTTTTCGGCGAACCGCTTTTTGTGTAGAAAATCTTCGTCCTGTCAAACACGCCTGTTATCCCGTTCTGGTTCTGTATCTGCTTCACAAGATTCGTGTACCTGGTGACAAATGTGGTCATCTTGTCTGTATATTCCTGCCTGGATATCTGTCCCTCGGCCACACCTTCAAGCCCCTTCTCCCAGCTCGCCGTGAGGTCAGCTCTCAAAAGGCCATTGATGGAATAATACACTATGTCATATATTATCTCACCCAGAAATGTCGGTGTAACAATCTGCGTCTTCTTGTTCAGCGATATGTATTTGTTCTTCTCCAGCTTCGTGATGATGCCGTCTCTGGTGGCACTCGTTCCAATTCCGGCACCTTTTATCTGCTCTCGGAGATCCTCATCTTCGATGAACTGTCCCGCATTCTCCATCGTCAGTATCAATGAACCTGAGTTATATCTCTTCGGAGGTGATGTCTCGCCCTCCTTGATATCTATATTCTGTACTTCAAGTTTGTCGCCTTTTCGTATCTTCGCCAGCCTCTCTATAAACTCCTGACTGTACTTTGGTTCATCCTTCTTTCTGGAGAAACTGTTGGCAGCAACTTTCAGGTATCCCTCACTTACGAGATACTTGAAATTGGCAAACAACTTTTCGCCATTCTTAGAGAGTGTCATGGCGACCTTCTGATACTCCGCAGGTGGATAGAATATACTCAGAAATCTTCTGCATATGATCTCATACACCTTGAGCGCTGTTGGCGCAAGGCTCTTTAATGCGCCAAATCCCTGTCCTGTCGGTATGATAGCGTAGTGGTCGGTGATCTGTTTGTCATTCACATATTTGGTCTTTGCTATGCCCTTATATGTGCCACTCTCCATCGCTCCCTGTGCAAACTCACGAACAGGCTGAAAATTCTTAAGACCCGATATATTCCTGCCTATCTCCTTTGCCACCGCAGTTGAAAGCACTCTGGCATCGGTTCTCGGATATGTGACAAGCTTCTTCTCGTAGAGTTCCTGAACTATCTTCAACGTGTCGGACGGACTTATCTTGAAGAGGGAGGAACAGTCATTCTGAAGCTCCGCAAGATTGTACAGCATCGGCGGCTGTTTTTTCTCCTTCTTGCGCTCTATCGCCTCAATGACAACCTCCGGCTCGCCCGCCCTTAGCTCCTCCAGCAGTTTTTCCGCCGCAGCCCTTTCCTTAAATCCGTTCTCCTTATACAGAAGCGGCGACTCGAAATACTTTGTGCCCTTGACTGCCTTCCACTCAGCGTCAAATGTCTGGCCTTCCTCGCCCACATTCGCCACAAGCCTGTAGAACGGCGTCTTGACAAACTCTCTTATCTCGCGCTCACGCTTCACTATGATCCCGAGTACACAGGTCATGACACGGCCAACCGCTATGACACATCTGTCCATGCCGAGATACCTCTGAACCACATTTGAAAACTTGAGTGACAGTGCCCTTGAAAAATTGATACCCATGAGATAATCCTCCTGGGCTCTTAAATATGCAGCATCACTTAGACTGTCGTACTCTGAGAGTGGCTTCGCTTCACGTATTCCCCTGAGGATCTCCTCCTCTGTCTGGGAATCTATCCACACACGACGCTTCTCTTTACCGGTCACATGGGCCATGGAGTCAACCAGCCGGTATATGTACTCTCCCTCACGTCCGGAATCCGTTGCGACATAGATACAGCCTATGTCATCTCTGTTCAGAAGTCCTGCCACGATGTTAAACTGCTTCTTCGTATCAGGCAGCACCTCGTATTTGTATTCTGTTGGGATAAATGGAATCGTTGTAAGGCTCCACTTCTTCAAATTCGGATCATAGGCATCCGGATAGCTCATGGTTATCAAATGTCCCACACACCACGTGACAACCGCAGTATCTGATTCAAGGTATCCATTCCCCGCATTGCCCTTCACCCCCAGCACATCCGCAAACTGTCTCGCCACGCTGGGTTTCTCTGCTATATATAAATTCTTCAAATTCTGCTCCTATTCTGATTTCAATTCAGATAATACATCACAACGCATTTTTATAATATAACAGAATTCTCCCCAAGGGGCAAGCGGGGACGATGGGCAAGCGGGGACGGAGGTGCCTGACCCCTCCACTTCGCACTTCTCCCCACGCATTGCGCGTTAATACCGAATTGCTTCGCACTTCGTGCTCCCGCAATTCTAC
>URJI01000084.1 GCA_900548215.1 uncultured Coprococcus sp.
GAAGGCTTGTGATAAGGCTGTTGATGCTATTCTTGATATGAGTGAGACTATCAGCGGAAAGGATCAGATCGCAAGAGTTGCATCTATCTCAGCTGGTGACGATGAGGTTGGACAGATGGTTGCTGACGCTATGGAGAAAGTGTCAAAGGATGGAGTCATCACAATCGAAGAGTCAAAGTCAATGAAGACAGAGCTTGACCTTGTAGAAGGTATGCAGTTTGACAGAGGTTATATTTCAGCTTATATGGCAACTGATATGGAGAAGATGGTTGCAGAGCTTGATAACCCATACATACTGATAACAGATAAGAAGATTTCAAATATTCAGGAGATACTTCCACTTCTTGAGCAGATCGTTCAGAGCGGTTCAAAGTTGCTGATCATCGCTGAGGATATCGAGGGTGAGGCTCTCACAACACTTATCGTCAACAAGCTGCGTGGTACATTCCAGGTGGTAGCTGTAAAGGCTCCTGGTTATGGCGACAGAAGAAAAGAGATGCTTCAGGATATCGCTATTCTTACAGGCGGCAAGGTAATCTCAGAGGAGCTTGGATATGAGCTCAAGGACGCTACTCTTGATGACCTTGGACGTGCAAAGAGTGCTAAGATTACAAAGGAGAACACAGTTATCGTTGATGGTATGGGAGCTAAGGAAGACATCGCAGGTCGTGTAAATGTCATCAAGGCTCAGCTTGAGGAGACAACATCAGAGTTTGATAAAGAGAAGCTTCAGGAGAGACTCGCAAAGCTTGCCGGTGGAGTTGCAGTTATCAGAGTCGGCGCAGCTACAGAGACAGAGATGAAGGAAGCTAAGCTCCGTATGGAGGATGCCCTTAATGCCACAAGAGCAGCAGTTGAAGAGGGAATCATCTCAGGTGGTGGTTCAGCATACATCCATGCTGCAAAGAAGGTTGCAGAGCTTGTAAAGGATCTTGAGGGCGATGAGAAGACAGGCGCTAAGGTAGTTCTCAAGGCTATGGAGGCTCCACTGTTCCACATCGCAGCCAATGCAGGACTTGAGGGATCAGTCATCATCAACAAGATCAAAGAGTCAGAGGTTGGCGTAGGCTTTGATGCATACAATGAGACATATGTCAATATGATCGAGGCAGGAATCATCGATCCAGTCAAGGTTACAAGAAGTGCACTTCAGAATGCTACATCAGTTGCATCAACAATGCTCACAACAGAGTCAGTTGTAGCTGATATCAAGGAAGATGTTCCAGCTATGCCAGCAGGTGGCGCAGGCATGGGCGGCGGAATGGGATTCTAAAGCACATAGATTTATAAATATGTAATTGAAAAATGAACTGCATTATCTGTATGCCTAGTATACAGGTAGTGCAGTTCATTTTGCTTTGATCCCGCATATAAAGAGGATGAGAATATTTGGACGTTTAATAATGCATGAATGATTGAACAGGAAGGCATATTAGTGTTATTATATATAAATATGCTGATATTCAAAAATGGAGGATCCTACATGATTGATAATTGCTGTGTTATGGATGAGAAAGATATCAAAGAGCTTATCAGGTCTGCTGTAAGGGTAAGAAACATGGCATATGCCAGATATTCCGGGTTCAAGGTTGGAGCAGCACTTCTGGCATACCCGGGAAAGCCCATGACCGATGAGGAGAAATGTGCCGGAAAAGCTGGATATGACGGGGCGGTTTTGGAGAATATTGATATGGATTTGGCTGAATACAGGATATTCACTGGATGTAACATAGAAAACTCTTCATATGGAGCTACCATATGTGCTGAGAGATCGGCTGTGTGTAATGCTGTGAGCAGTGGATATGGTGATTTCAAGGCCATAGCAATCGTAGGCGGACTTTGTAGTACGGGGATAAGCGGAATAACATATCCATGCGGAATATGCAGACAGGTGCTCTCAGAATTTTCAACGGATATGTATGTCATAGCGGCGAGGTCAGAAGATGATTACGACATGAGAAAACTGTCTGATTTTCTTCCTGCGTCATTTGGAGCTGGACAGATGATATAAAGTCTGATGCTGGGCAGAATCTATAAAATTTTATCCGGGATGATAGGTCAGATGGGATGATCAGAAACTATAAATGGATATGATATATAAATGGATATAATAAAATATAGAAGGAGAACATGAATTGGGAAATATCAAAGATTTAAAGGCTTACAGAATAGTTGAGGAGAAAGATCTCCCGGAGGTACACGGCAAGGGTTATGTGCTGGAGCATATAAAGACAAAGGCGAGAGTTCTCATCATCGAGAATGATGATGTGAACAAGGTGTTCAATATAGGTTTCAGGACACCCCCATATGATGATTCAGGAATCCCACATATAATCGAGCACTCTGTGCTTTGCGGTTCAAAGAAGTATCCGGTCAAGGATCCATTTGTCGAGCTGGCAAAGGGTTCCCTGAACACTTTCCTGAATGCTATGACATATTCTGACAAGACGGTATACCCTATAGCTAGTTTCAATCAGAAGGATTTTGAGAATATCATGAGTGTGTATCTGGATGCCGTATTCTACCCGGATATCTACATTCATGATGAGATCATGAAGCAGGAGGGATGGCATTATGAGCTTGATTCTGTGGATGGAGATCTGAAGTATAACGGAGTTGTGTACAATGAGATGAAGGGTGTGTATTCAAGTCCTGAGTCAATTATGTACAGAGTGATAGAGTCGTCACTTATGCCTGATACTCCATATGGAAATGATTCAGGCGGCAATCCGGTATCTATACCTACACTCACCCTTGAGAGATTCAGGGATTTCCACAGGACATATTATCATCCGTCGAACAGCTATATCTATCTGTATGGTGACTGCGATATGGCAAAAGAGCTGAAATTTATAGATGAGGAGTATCTGTCACATTACGATTACAAGGAGATAGATTCAGCGATCCCTCTTCAGAAACCATTTGACGAGATGAAGGATATCACTATGGATTACTCCATAGCTGATACTGATCCTGAGGAGAATAATTCCATACTCACGTACAGCAAGATAACAGGACTCAGCACCGAGAAGAAGAAGGTCACAGCGCTCGGTATACTTGAGTATGTGCTCATGGATGCGCCTGGTGCAGTGCTGAAGAAGGCACTGACTGATGCGGAAATAGGCGATGAGGTGTATAGTTCGTTTGATGGTGGCTGTCAGCAGACCACATTTTCCATCATAGCAAGAGGTGCAGACAAGAATGATAAGGATAGATTTATAAAGGTTATAGATGACACATTTGAAGAGCTCAGCCATGGTGTAGATAAGGCAGCAATTGAGGCCGCTATTAATAAGTTTGAGTTCAAGCACAAGGAGGCCAACTTTGGAAGATTTCCTAAGGGACTCATGTACGGACTGGATGCGTTCAACAGCTGGTTGTATGATGATACCAAGGCGCTCATGTTCTTTGAGATGAATGATGTGTATAAGGAGCTGCGAGAGGATCTCCAGAATGGATATTTTGAACAGCTTATAAAGGAATGTTTTATAGATAATACATTTGGATTATATCTCACCATGAATCCGAAGAAGGGAATTGACCAGGCAAATGAGAAGAAGATCGCTGATGAGCTTGCTGCATACAAAGCTACACTCAGCCGAGAGGAGCTTGAAAAGATTGTAGAGGATACAAAGGCGCTCAAGGAGTATCAGGCGACGCCTTCATCCGCAGAGGATCTTGCCAAGGTTCCGCTTTTGGCGATAGAGGACATTGACAAAGAGGCTGAGAAGCTTAAGAATGCTGAATCAGAGATAGGTGGACTCCCTGTTGTAAGCCACGATATATTTACAAATGGTATAGGATATCTGAGGTTCTATTTCAACATCAACGATATAGACAATGAACTTGTGCCATACCTTGCGGTGCTGTCGTGCCTGTTTAAATATATCGATACAGATAAACACACCTATGGGCAGCTTTCCAATGAGATTGACAGCAATATAGGAGGAATTGATTTTGATATGGTGGGATATGCAAGTGATACTGATATCAAGAAATTCTTCTATGTATCGATGAAGGCTCTATATGAGAAGCTTCCATATGCTGTTGAACTTATGAAAGAGATTCTGTTTTCATCAAAGATAGATGACAGGAAGAGACTGAAGGAGCTTCTTACAGAGGAGAAGTCCAGCATGAAGAATGGAATGGCTTCATCAGGACATGTGACCGCATACACCAGAGCCATGTCATATATAGATGAGGGTGCAAGATTCACGGATGCGACATGTGGAATTGCTTATTATGAATTCCTGTGTGATATAGTGGACCACTTTGACGAGAAGTATGACGACATCGTTGAGAAGCTTCAGTATGCTCTTGCAGAGGTTCTCAGAAAGGGGGCACTTACTGTTTCTTATACAGGAGATCAGGATGTGACAGATCTGCTTGCTGATTCATTTGCAGATTTTGGCAAGGCGCTTTCCACAAGACCTGCACATAAGGATATGAAGCCATTTGAGAAGAATCTTAAGAATGAGGGATTCAAGACCGCCAGCCAGGTTCAATATGTTGCAATAGCAGGTAATTTTGAGGATGCCGGTTACAAGTACGACAGTTCACTGAGTGTACTCAAGATCATATTTTCATATGGTTACCTGTGGGAGAATGTCAGAGTAAAAGGCGGTGCATATGGTGCCATGTGTTCTTTCCTTAGAAATGGAACCTGCTATATGAGCTCATACAGAGATCCAAACCTTATGGAGACGTATGATATATTCAAAAATGCATATAAGTTCGTGGAGAATTTTGAATGCACAGACCGTGATATGACTAAGTATATCATTGGGACTATGGCGCAGATAGATGCACCTGCAACACCTGTTGCTGAGGGTGTAAGTCATATGGCTCGATATTTTATGGGAGTTACAGATGAGCAGATCCAGAGTGAGCGTGACAAGATCCTCTCCACGGACAGAGATGCGATCAGGGCACTTGCACCGCTTGTAAAGGCTGTCACGGATTCTGGAATCATCTGTGCTATAGGCGGCGAGAACAGGATAGAGGAGAACAAGGACAGCTTCAAGGAAGTGCTTGCAATCTTCTAAGGCTGAATGACGGCAGATGCGATAAAATGTTTTATGATATACCAAAGTGAATATTTAGGTTGGATACGTAGGCATGATATATGATCATGCCTATGGGATGAAGGAGATATATGAATAAGGAATACAAGTCAGGTTTTGTGTCAATAATAGGCAGACCCAATGTTGGAAAGTCAACGCTCATGAACAGACTGATAGGACAGAAGATAGCGATAACAAGCAATAAGGCTCAGACTACAAGGAACAGAATCCAGACCGTGTATACAAGCGAGAATGGACAGATTATTTTCCTTGATACACCGGGTATCAACAGGGCGAAGAATAAGCTTGGAGAGTACATGCTCAAGGTTGCCGAGAGTACGCTGGACGAGGTCGATGTGGTTCTCTGGATAGTTGAGGCCACAACATTTATCGGTGCAGGAGAGCGTTACATCATAGAGCAGCTTCAGCATGTGAAGACACCGGTTATTGTGGTTGTGAACAAGATAGACAACGTAGATGAGAGTAAGGTATTTGAGGCGATAAATACCTATAAGGATGCCTGTGATTTTGCAGAGATCGTACCTGTGTCAGCATTAAAGGGAAAGAACACTGATGAGCTTATAGATACTATCATTAAATATCTTCCATACGGACCGCAGTACTACGATGAGGATACGATCACTGACCAGCCTGAGAGACAGATCGTTGCCGAACTCATTAGGGAGCAGGCACTCCGTCAGCTTGACAAGGAAGTCCCTCATGGTATTGCGGTGGTAATTGATTCTATGAAAGAGAGACCGGATGGCGGACTGATAGATATCGATGCCACAATCATATGTGAGAGGGATTCTCACAAAGGAATCATCATAGGAAAGCAGGGAGCTATGCTGAAGAAGATTGGCACCCATGCAAGATTCGGAATAGAGAGGCTTCTTGACACAAAGGTCAATCTGAAACTGTGGGTTAAGGTCAAGAAGGATTGGAGAGATACAGATACTCTGCTGAAGAATTTCGGCTTCAGGGATGAGTAGTGTGTACCAACAGAATTGGTAGATGTGCAACCGCTGCAGACATTGCGCAGTCTGCCGATCTTGTCATGTTAAATTTGTTGTGGAGGTGGACGTACAATTATGAGAGAAGAAGTTACACTGCACGGAATTGTATTGTCCAGCAGCCTCCAGAGTGAGTATGACAGGCGGATGGTGGTTCTGACAAAGGAACGTGGACGGATAACTGTATTTGCCTCTGGAGTAAGACGAGGTACGAACCCTCTTCAGTCCAAGACACAGATGTTCGTCATGGGAAGTTTCACACTGATCCCGGGGCGGGATTCATACAGGCTTGTGAACATAGATGTGGATGAATATTTCCTTCAACTGACCATGGATATAGATGCGTACTGCTATGCAGCATATTTCTGCGAGGTTATGGGGTTCATGACCCATGAGGGTGTCAGAGCAGCTGATTATCTCAATCTGCTATATGTGAGCCTTAAGGCTCTTGAGAAGGGGCAGATGCCTGCAAAACTCATCAGGTGCGTATACGAGATCAAGCTTATGGATGTGTTCGGTCAGGGGATACAGAGTTTTCACTGCCCTGTATGTGGCAAGGCAGAAGTGTCAAATGTATTCGATGCAGCATCGGGAGGTCTGCTCTGCGATGGATGTAGGGAAAGGGCGAAACATCCGCTACATCTATCTGACGATGCAGTATACACGATACAGTACATAAATGGTGCGCCACTTGGCAAGATGTACAACTTTAATGTGTCAGATACTGTACTGGCGGAGATACAGCTCGTGTCAAAGCAGTTCATGGATATGTATGTGGATAGGAAGTTCAAGTCAGTGGAGATCATAGATTCGCTATATTAATTCAACTGTTTCATTTGTAAAGGCAAAATAAATTAAAAAGTGCGGTACTTTTCTTACTGTAAGCAAGAGCCGCACTTTTTATTTTTACATAGAATAAATGATTTTTGAAAAAGACTCCATCGCATCGGGAAGCTTTTCGTATGGTATGGCGCTGAAGCCAAACAGAAGCTGATTCTCCGGACAGAGATTTTTTCTTATCCAGAATGGTTCGGTGGAGAAGATGCGTATGCCTTTCTGCTCAAATGCAGATATAAGTTCGGCCTGGGTGAGATAGGAGTCCTTTATCTCTGCTACAAAGTGGAGACCCGCTCCGGCGCCGTACATGAGTACATCATCTTCCAGATTCTGTTTCACATAATTAAGTATATAATCATGTTTTTTCTTATAGTGATTCTTCATTGCACCTATGTGGCGCTGATAATTTCCACTCTGAATAAATTCAATAAGAGCAAGCTGCAGAACGGTAGGAACCGTACAGTTGGTATGTGAATATCTGGAGCTGTAGGCTTTCATCAGATCCTCAGGTAGTACCATATATGATATTCGAAGGTCCGGTGACATGGATTTGGAGAAGGTTCCCAGATATATGGTGCGGTCGCTGTTATCGATGGACTGCAGGGATGGGATCGGTCTGCTCTGATATCTGAGTTCACTGTCGTAATCGTCTTCAATAATATAACTTCCAGACTGGGCAGCCCACTCTATGAGCTCCAGCCTCTTGCTGATGGGAAGTATGCTGCCCATAGGAAACTGGTGGGATGGCGTTACATACAGCAGAGTGTCCCTGAGACGCTGGATGTGTTCTATGGACACACCGTCGTCCTCAAGTGGTATTGGAATGATCCTGAAAGGACTCTGGCTGACAATCTCCCATGTTCCGTTGTAGCCGGGGTCCTCCATGGCAAATGAATAGTCTGACGGACTGAATATATGGGTGATTATGTCTATGGATCTCTGGTGACCGCTTGTGAGAATGATCTGTTCCGGTGTGCAGTTTACCCCCCTTGACATATACAGATATTCGGTGATAAGCCTGCGCAGGGTATAGCTTCCCTGTGACATCTGGTAGGATGCGGTATCAGCCATGGATATCATGTCCAAGGCGTTTGTGAGACATTTGCGCCATGCCCTGAAGTGATAGCAGTTGTAGTCCAGATTGCCGTAGCTGAACGTGTAGTCAAATGTCTTTCCTGATTGTCTGGAAGAATGCTGTATATTGTGGCTTTGTCTTGGCTTTTTGTCCGGAGAAAATGCAGAGATGTTCTCAACATAGTAGCCTGAGCCTGTCACGGAGCGTATATATCCTTCAAGTTCAAGCTGGTTGTAAGCAGATACTACTGTGTTGCGGCTCAGCTTATGTTCGGCGGCGAGTTGCCTTGTTGCAGGTAGCTTTTCGCCTGCAGCATAGTGCTCATTAAGTATCTCAGATTTCATCTGTTCGTATAATTGTTCGTATAGAGACTTACCGGAGGTCTTATCTATTGATATCATTTTCATGTTCCTTTCCTGCATATTATCAGCGTTAAAAATACATTGCATCATTGGACATTTGCCTATGACTTGATTTATTCATATTACAATACTGCAAATTGGTACTATAAAAATACTCAGAATTGGAGCTTTAGGAAGAACCAATCTGGTGCTATTATACAAGAGTCATAATGAGTAAGCAATAAGAAGAAGTCATCAGGTGATGTCAGGCGATACAAATCATAGTAGCTTTGTATAAATAATATTACAAAATATGCCGTGAACCTTGCAAAAATATTTGAATGAGTATAAAATAAGGCGGATAGAGCGAAGAAAATTCGAATATGATTTGGAGGATTACAATGGAAAAGACATTAGACAAGATCGTTGCATTGGCAAAGAGCAGAGGATTTGTTTATCCAGGTTCAGAGATTTACGGTGGTCTCGCAAATACATGGGACTATGGTAATCTCGGAGTTGAACTCAAGAACAACGTTAAGAGAGCATGGTGGAAGAAATTCATTCAGGAGAACCCTTACAATGTAGGAGTTGACTGTGCTATCCTTATGAACCCACAGACATGGGTTGCTTCAGGCCACCTTGGAGGATTTGCTGATCCTCTTATGGATTGCAAAGAGTGTCATGAGAGATTCCGTGCAGATAAACTTATAGAAGACTTTATGGCTGAAAACGGAGTTGTTCCAGAGGGTGCGGTAGACGGATGGAGCAACGAGCAGATGGAAGAGTACGTTGAGAAGAACAATATCTGCTGTCCGACATGTGGAAAGCACAACTTCACAGGTATCAGACAGTTCAACCTTATGTTCAAGACATTCCAGGGTGTAACTGAGGATGCCAAGAACACTGTATACCTCAGACCTGAGACAGCACAGGGTATATTTGTCAACTTCAAGAATGTACAGAGAACTTCAAGAAAGAAGGTTCCATTTGGAATTGGCCAGATAGGAAAGTCATTCAGAAATGAGATAACACCTGGTAACTTCACATTTAGAACAAGAGAGTTCGAGCAGATGGAGCTTGAGTTCTTCTGCAAGCCGGGTACAGATATGGAGTGGTTTGAGTACTGGAGAAGCTTCTGTATCAACTGGCTCAAAGATCTTGGAATCAAGGATGATGAGATGAGAGCCCGTGACCATTCACCTGAGGAGCTGTGTTTCTACTCCAAGGGAACAACTGATATCGAGTATTTGTTCCCATTTGGATGGGGTGAGCTCTGGGGAATCGCAGACAGAACAGATTATGATCTGACACAGCACCAGAACACATCAGGAGAGTCAATGGAGTACTTCGATGACGAGACAAAGGAGAAGTACATTCCATATGTAATCGAGCCATCACTTGGTGCTGACCGTGTTACACTTGCATTCCTGTGCGCTGCATATGATGAGGAGAACATCGGAACAGAAGAGAAGCCTGACATCCGTACAGTTCTTCATTTTCACCCACAGCTTGCACCGGTCAAGATAGGTGTGCTTCCACTTTCAAAGAAGCTCAACGAGGGTGCAGAGAAGATCTATGCAGAGCTTTCAAAGTACTACAACTGTGAGTTTGATGACAGAGGCAATATAGGAAAGAGATACAGAAGACAGGATGAGATAGGAACACCTTTCTGTGTAACATATGATTTCGATTCTGTTGAGGATGGAGCAGTCACAGTTCGTGACAGGGATACCATGGAGCAGGAGAGAGTCAAGATTGAAGATCTGAAGGCTTACTTTGAGAAGAAATTTGAATATTAAATGATGGTGTGACCGGAGATAATACGGAACATTGAATTACAGGAGGCATTAAGATGCATAGTAAAGAGTTATTTTCAGAATACGAGGCAAATGTAAGATCGTACAGCAGAAGTTTCCCAGAGATATTTACAAAGGCCAAGGGAGCCAAGATGTATGACGAGAATGGTAAGGAGTATATAGACTTCTTCGCAGGAGCAGGCGCACTGAACTATGGTCATAACAATGATTATATAAAGGAGAAGGTTATCGATTACATCCAGAGCGATGGAATCATGCATTCTCTTGACATGATGACAGCACCAAAGGCTGAATTCATTGAGTTTTTTGAGAAAAAGGTTCTTGAGCCTAGAGGACTTGATTACAAGATCATGTTCGCAGGCCCTACAGGAACAAATGCAGTTGAGTCACTCTTAAAGCTTGCGCGTAAGGTCAAGAAGAGAGAGATGATCTGGGCATATATGGGTTGTTTCCATGGTATGACACTCGGTTCAATATCACTTACAAGCGATGCTGCAAGCCGTGCAGGAGCAGGCGTTGGACTTGACAACGTATACCACATTCCAGCTCCTTACATGTTCCCAGAGCTTGATACGATCAAGTTTATGCAGACACTTCTTGATGACGATCACTCAGGTGTTGAGAAGCCTGCAGCAATCTTTATCGAGACAGTACAGGCAGATGGTGGTGTAAATGTATTCTCAGTAGAGTACCTCAAGGCACTCCGTGAGTTCTGTGATAAGAACGATATCCTTATGGTTGTTGATGACGTACAGGTTGGCTGTGCAAGAACAGGTACATTCTTCTCATTTGAGAGAGCAGGAATCAAGCCTGATATGTTCTCACTTTCAAAGTCAATCGGTGGATACCCATTCCCAATGGGACTTGCAATGTTCAAGCCGGAGTATGATCTCTGGAAGCCGGGTGAGCATTCAGGTACATTCCGTGGAATCCAGCTCTCAATGGTAGCTGCAAAGGCAGGACTTGAGTTCATGCTTGACAACAACATCGAGGCAGAGACAAGACGTAAGGGCGAGATAGTTAGAGAGTATCTTGAGAAGAATATAGACGGCGATCCAAATGTAATTGCAACACGTGGTATCGGACTCCTCTGGGGCGTAGAGGTTAAGGACGATGCAACAGCTGGTGCCATCACAGCAAGAGCTTTCAAGAAGGGGCTTGTAATAGAGAGAGCAGGCCGTGACAATGCGGTCATCAAGATCATGCCACCACTTATCATCTCAGATGAGGATCTTATTGCAGGTCTTGATATTCTCAAGGCAGCTATTGATGGTGAGTAATTTGTAATTTAGTGAGCATTGTGCCGGTTGTGTTTGTGTGTGGCTTGCGTAATGTGTATATCCACATATAGCCGGAAGGCGACATGATATAAAGTTAAGCAGAGGCTGCGGGAATTTCCGTGGCCTCTGTTTAACTTTATATGTGTGGATTTTATGTATGTTTTTTAGTAAAACAATTCCCAAAAGATAAAATTTTTTATCATTTTGGGAAGTTTCATCTTATAAGATAAAATCAATATGTACCCCATCGGTGTAAATAAATAAAAAAGGCTATGAACTGAAATGTACAGAGTTGCCTGGAGCCTTTTGAGACTTAAACATTATGTTTAAATATGATATATCAGCAGAAAGTATGTTGAAAATACAATAGCTCACATGAGGAAATAATTAAAATTCAAATATATGTAAAAATGGGGTGGAATATACACAAAATATAGAAAAAAGAGTTTGCTAATGTTGACATATATGTTATAATCAGTCTAGCGCGTGTGGAGACTTCACGGGGACTTCACACCATGAAATATAAAGTTTACGTAGGAGGTAACAAACAAATGGCAAACAAGTGGGTTTATATGTTTAGCGAAGGCGACATGACCATGCGT
>URJI01000085.1 GCA_900548215.1 uncultured Coprococcus sp.
CAGAATGTGGATTGAGGAGAAAGAAGTTTGAAAGCAGCGAAATGGATCATGGGCTCCATAACTGTACTTGTGGTGTGCGCAGTTGTGGGCGTTATCATAATGTCGGCGGTTATGGGAAACAAAGCCCGAAATGCGTTTAAAGAAGAAACAAAGTCAAAAGCAAAGAGTTCGTATGTGGAAAAACAGAATGACGTGAGTGAGCAGTTTTACAGTGTATATATACAGGCTGCAAAAGATATGGCGGTGAATATTCAGTCGTCATCAGATGATGTATGTCATATATCTTATTTTGATTCCGATGAGGTGTCGCACCAGATATTTGTGCAGGATGGGAGTCTGGTGATGACCTGCACGGACGAGAGAACATTCGGATCGGACATAGGTTTCGGAGATGATCCATATATAGTGGTAGAACTTCCGTCTAAGCGTTACCGGGAGATATCACTGATATCAGATTCTGGGCAGATATCCATCAGTCAGTCTGTCAGATGCAGCAGCCTTGATGTGACGGAGAATAGTGGCAGATTGTTTGTAAGCAACGTGGATGCAGACGAGATGAATGTTACAACGGAATCTGGTTCGGTGAGCATGGCAACGGTGGTTGCAAAGAATCTTATATTTGAAGGCAAAAGCGGAGATCTGTCAGTGATAAATGTTGATGCGGATACTGTGAGTTTCAGCGTGGGGGATGGCCGGTTTGAGGGCTACAACATAGTGGCATCCGGAAAGGCATCGTATACTTCTGTCAGGGGAGATATGCTGATAGATGGCTGTGACGGTGCACTTATGGAATTTGATTCACAAAAGGGTGATGTACAGTTGTCACTGTTTAAACCGAAGAAGATAGAGGCGGTCAGTCAGAGCGGAAAAACAGAACTGCCTGAGCAGACTGTTACCAGCACTGGCAGCTGTGTGGTGAATACAGATTCGGGTGATATTACAATAAAGTATGTTGAAGGATGATGACATGACATTGAAATTTGAGGATATTGATAGATATAAAAAACAGGTTAAAAGATTGTTTCTGTCGGCTTTTCCGAGGGAGGAGAGACCTCCTATGTGGATGCTCACAAGACGGTGCAGACAGGGAAAGGCAGAGTTTTCTGCTGTCGTTGACGGTGACAGATTTGTCGGACTCACATATGTCATTGGAAATGACAGGGTAAAGACACTTATGTTTCTTGCCATCGACGATGATGCAAGGGATGGAGGCTATGGCTCAGAGATACTCAGATGTATCCACAAAAAGTATTCCGGAGTAAAGCTTTTTCTTAATATAGAGCCTCTGGATAAGAATGCGCCAAATTATGAGCAGCGGTGCAGGCGCAAGGCGTTCTATGACAGAAATGGTTTTGTGGGGCTTGATTATCAGGTGCATGAGGCCGGGGTGACATATGAGATGCTTACACATGGAGAATATGTCACAAAGCAGGAGTATGAAGACGTCATGACCGTGATGTATGGTGCACCGTTATATAAGATTGTTAAGCGGATGTAGACGTCAGGTGCATGATGGATGTATAGCAGATGTTATATTGAATTGGAAGGAGAATGGATGATGGAAAAAAAGGTAAGGATTATACAGAAAAAGGATACTTATTCTATGGAATACGACGTTGGGGATGTCCTGACGGTGGACAGCGTGTGGTATGGAGGTGTAACTGTGTTTGGTAAGACTGGAATTCCTGTGTCGATAGACAAGGATGAATATGAGGAGATTGCGGATGCGCCAGAGCCAGCCGACAGCGCCGGTGGTACAGCATATTTTTCAGCTGGTGATGCTGAGTGTGGACTCAGACCTGCCGGAAAGGGCGTATCCACAGAGAAATTTTCTCACCTTCAGGATATAGAAAAAGAAGTCCGCGGCGCGGTGAAAGATCTCCTTGCGGTGGCAAATCTGGAACCTGGAGATGCATTTGTGGTCGGCTGTTCTTCCAGCGAGGTTGCAAATATGAGAATCGGTTCATTTTCCAGTGATGAGATAGGCAGGTGCATAGCTGGTGCTATACTTGATGAGCTTGACGGGACGGGCATTTTTATGGCGGCACAGTGCTGTGAGCATCTGAACAGAGCCATCATAGTTGAAAAAGCCTATGCAAAAGAGAACAGGATACCGATAGTGAATGTGGTGCCTCAGCTTAAAGCAGGCGGTTCATTTGCGACAGCGGCTTATTCTTATATGAAGGATCCGGTTGCAATAGAGTGTATCCAGGCACAGGCGGGAATCGATATAGGTGATACGCTCATAGGCATGCATCTGGCTCCTGTGGCTGTGCCGGTGAGATCGGAACATAGCATGGTTGGCGGAGCACACGTGGTCATGGCCAGAACCAGGGCAAAATATATAGGAGGAATCAGAGCTGGTTACAGAGAAGGAATCTGACGTATACAGGTCTTGATCAGAACAGATGCAAAATTTGTGTGCGATCAAATTCGTGGAGGTATAGAGAGAATGTATGACAATATAATATTTGACTTGTATGGGACTCTTATAAATATTCACACTGACGAGGAAGATATATCAGTGTGGAAACACATGTGTGACTTCTATGCGAAGCACGGTGTAAAATATAATCCCGCCGGACTGAGGTCCAGATACAAGAGGCAGGTTCGCCGTGCGGAACAGGCGATGGCAAAGAAGAAATTTAAATTTCCGGAAATCCAGATACTGGATGTCTTTGAACAGCTTACAAAGAAGAAGGATCAAACGGCGGATGACTGTGCGGAGCTGACTGTCATGGCGGCACAGGAGTTCAGGCGTGCCTCGACGGAATATATCAGACTTTATGACGGGGTACCGGAGCTGCTGGAGAGCCTTAAAAATGCAGGTAAGAAGCTGTATGTGCTGTCAAATGCTCAGAGGGTATTCACTCTGCCAGAGCTGCAGCAGCTTGGAATAGATGGCTATTTTGAGGATATCTCACTGTCGTCTGATTTTGGGGCGATGAAGCCGGATGCGGCATTTTATCAGCAGTCACTTGACAGAAACCATCTGAATCCAAACAAATCTATCATGGTGGGCAATGATGCTGTGTGTGATATCATGGCGGCAAAACAGGCCAGACTCCACACCTGTTATATGCACTCTCAGTTGTCACCGGTTGACGATGCAGATAGGGATATAAGGGCGGATATTATTCTGGATAATGTAGATATACCTGAGCTTGGACGAAAACTCCTTGGCAAAGAGAATTAAAAGATAAACCTATAGCCCGAAACGGTGTGAGCAGACACAAAACAGCGGTTTTGATAACAATGTCATTTCAAAAAATCTCATTGTTGTCAAAACCGCTGTTTTATGATTTTGATATAGATGTATGTTGGAAATATTCAGCTTGATATTGATCTAGCTAAATAATTCTCCGTGCTTTTCGTAGTCTGTTATGCGTGATATGGAGTTGTCATCATTTACAAATACCACCTTTGGCGTATGTTCTTTTGCCTCCTCAGGAGACATGGATGCATAGCACATGAGGATGATGTGATCTCCAACCTGTACCTGACGTGCAGCAGCTCCATTCAGGCACATGACGCCTGATCCCGGTTCTCCGGCTATGGTGTATGTCTCGAAACGGTTGCCGTTCTCTATATCTACTATCTGTACAAGTTCATATTCAAGAATTCCAGCTGCAGATAAAAGCTCACTGTCGACGGTGATGCTTCCTACATAGTTTAGTTCTGCCTGTGTGACTACTGCTCTGTGTATCTTGCTTTTCAACATTGTGATGTTCATAACTCTAACCTCTCTATAGCTGCAGGTAAAGCAGCAAATCCAATCAATATAAAGTGAATGGGAAGCATTGCTGCCAGAATGGCGAAATACAACCCTCTTTGTCGCAATTATAATATCATAAATTTGAGATATTGCAACATGAAATAAAATCATTTCTTGATTATATGGTTCATATATGTGAAAATAACTTTATAAGTGGAATTGTGTTTTCTATATTTAGAAGGGATGCTATGGGAAGTCAGAATTATTTGAGTATGGCGTGTGAAAAACTTGGCCATATAATGCTTGATGATAAGAGGAGAAAAGCTTCTGATATATATAAGCTGGCACTGAAGCGACAGAAGAAAGGCGATTATAATCCTCCGTCTTACAACGAGGAGAAGATGATCATTAGATCGGTGTTTGTAAATGGCGGCATGTGTTTCTACGTTACGCCTAAGGGTCAGAACGTGAAGGAATATTTCATGTATCTGCATGGTGGGGGATTCATATCGCAGATAACACATAACGAATGGAAATTTGTATTTGATACGGTGGAGCGTACGGGGTACGGTGCAGTGGTCCCTATATATCCGCTTACACCGGAACATACAGCTTCAGAAGCGCTGGGGATGCTGACAGCAGCATATGAGAAGATGTGCGGCAAGGAGGATATAGGCAGGGTGGTAATTATTGGCTACTCGGCTGGAGGATGCCTTGCATTGTCGACTGCCATACAGTTATGGAAGAATGGATCTAGAAGACCGGACAAGCTCATACTATGTTCACCGGTTCTCGATACGGAGTTCGTTGACAGGGGGCTCATGGAAGAGATAAGTGATCACAGCAAATTTATGTACAGATACTATTTTACTCAGGAGATCAGAGAGTTCCTCAGAACCTATTGGGTTGATGATTCGGCCGGGACACCGGAGATATCCAGCCCGATATATTATGATCTTACAGATATCTGTGATGAGATGGCTATATTCACGGTGGATGCAGACTTGCTCAACTGCTATGCAAGAAAGTTATATGACAATGTGAAAAAACTTAATATGAGAAGCCGCTGCTTCCAGTATTACTCGGTGGTCCACGATTATATTGAACACCCGCATATTCCTGAGTGCAGAGGTATCATGAAGAAGATCGCTGCCTGTGTGAAGGAAGACACGGATTTCCTGCCGTTGGATATAGAGAATGACATATGGTGCAGGGCCATGATGGCAGAGAGATATCCGAAGCTGTACGAGGACAATGAGTCTATCAAACTCGCTGACAAGATTGGGATTGAGCATAGAAAGAGGAATTCACAGTACATGTTCTATGACAGGACAGTTATCATGGAAAGACTTGTTGCGATAGATGACCGGGTGAGAAATTTTATAGAACGGTATGCTGATGGAATCATAGTAAATGTCGGCTGTGAACTTGATACCATGTTTGCCAGAGTGGACAATGGCAGGATAAAATGGTACAATGTTGATCTTCCGGAGCGTATAGAACTTAGAAGAAAATACATGGATACAAGATCAAGAGAAGTTAATATAGAATCACCTATATTTGATTTTGGCTGGCTGGACCAGATAAGCAAGCCACAGGATACTGCGATTTTATTTGTGGCGTATGATATGATGAAGTATTTTAACAAGGAACGTCTGAAAAACTTCCTTGATATTCTGTGGAAGAAATTCCCGGGCGCAGAAGTTGTGTTTGATGCGAAGAATTCGTCGGCAAAAAAGAGATGGAACAGAAGTGTATTCTTTGGTAAGAATAAAGGTGCTATGCTCAGGGTGAGTATAGATAACTGTACGAGTCTTATGTATGATTGGAATATAAAATATAAGATACTGTACGACGACGCAATTCTCAGAATGGATGATCTGGAGCGCATGTTTTCACACAGCGAAGCAAAAAAATTCAGGCATGCGGTAAAGAAAAAGTACGACAAGATTGTGCATTTGCGGCTTGGTACAGAGCATTTCCTTGACAGGGCGTGATATATTGCAGACAAATGAGACAAACAGGGAAAGAACAGGTAAGATAAATGGACACAAAACAGATCAAGAAATATACAAGAAACTGGTGCGTTCTGGTTGGCGTTATATGCTTTATTTTCGGAATTATTCTGGGATTTGTGATTGGAAAGGTTAGCGGTTTCACCAGTTCTAAGGCGTCTCCTTCACAGAAGATAGAGGCTGGTTATACTATAGAAGATACTGAGATAACTCAAAGAATATATGATAATTATTGGAGTTATATTCCGACTGCATATATAAATGTAGGTGATCTTGGACCGGATGCGCTGCTCTATAAGATCAGCGATAAGGTGGCGAGAAACAATCTTGATGCGGAGCGGTTTTATACTGGTGATGACGGCTATATGCACTACAGTGATGACAATACAAAAGACACTTTAGTGGGAGTCGATCTGTCAACTTTTCAGGATAGTATAGACTGGGAGACACTGGCCAAGAACAAAGATATTGATTTTGTCATGCTGAGAGTTGGATATAGAGGGTATACCGAGGGCGGTCTCATGGCGGATTCGTCGTTTGAGGATAGTAAAGCAGCGGTAAAAAAGTATAAGATTCCGACAGGCGTGTATTTCTTCACACAGGCCATCACATATGATGAGGGCGTGGAGGAAGCAGAATATGTTCTGAAGCAGGTGAAGAATATGAATCTGAAATATCCAATTGTCATAGATTCTGAGCTGATAGGTGATGCCGAAGCCAGAGGCGACAACGCAACTAACGATGAGAGAACGGATGGTATAGTAGGTTTCTGTGAGACTGTGAAAGCTGCCGGATACACACCTATGATATATGCAAGCCGTAATATGTTTGCCCAGTGCCTCGACATGGACAGACTTGGGGATTACGAGCTGTGGCTTGCCCATTATGCGAACGTTCCAAATTTCCCATATAAATATACAGGATGGCAGTACACTGAATCCGGATCTGTGGATGGAATATCCGGTGACGTGGATCTGAATTTGTGGTTCAAGGACTGATGCATGTGTGTTGGCGATCAAATAAGGTTCTTGTTTCTGTAAATGTACATAATATTATATAGAAACAAATAAGGACGCTTATGCTTATGGCTACAAAGATCATGATAGATGCGGGACACGGCGGTTATGATAATGGTGCTTCGTATGAGGGCCGCTTGGAGAAGAATGACAATCTTAATCTTGCACTTGCACTTGGAGATGAGCTGGAGCGCAGAGGATATGAAGTTGAATATACAAGAACCACGGACAGATATGATTCTCCGGCAAGAAAAGCCCAGATAGGAAATGAGAGCGGGGCAGACTATTTTATATCGCTTCACCGCAACTCCGCACCCGAGGCAAATGTATATAACGGGGTTCAGACTCTGGTATATGACAAGTCAGGAGTTAAATACGATCTGGCTCAGAATATAAACAGAGAACTCTCATCCCTTGGATTTAGAAATATTAATGTCGAAGAGCGACCCGGACTTGCGGTGCTCCGGCGGACGAATATACCCGCTGTTCTGGTGGAAACGGGGTTTATAAACAACGACCATGACAACTATCTGTTTGACTACAATTTTGAAGCTATTGTGGACGCCATAGCAAATGCGGTTGATGAGACGATAGGTGCATAGGATTTTGCGGCAAACATTGAAAATTAGATCAAAAAATATGTTGACATTCTTTTCGAGGTGTGATAAATTAGTCTGCGATGAACTGCCGAAGACAGTAGGTGCCATCTGGCGTAAGGATTTATCCGCCTACCGAGGAAAGATATCGTTAAATATTTTAACAATATACTCTCAGGTCTTAGGGCTCTGAGAGTTTTTTATATCTTGAATGTGCAGTCATTAGTAAAATAAGGAGGCGCATTATGGCAAAGGTAGAGTTAAAGAAGCCAATAGTAGAAGAGATCAAGGCAAATCTTGAAGGCGCTGCTACTGCAGTAGTTGTAGACTATCGTGGTCTTACAGTTGAGCAGGATACACAGCTCCGTAAGAATCTGAGAGAAGCTGGTGTTGTATACAAGGTATACAAGAACACAATGGTCAACTTCGCTATTGAAGGAACAGAGTTCGAAGGCCTTAAGGAGTGCTTAGAGGGACCAACTGGTCTTGCAATCTGCAAGGAAGACGCTACAGCAGCTGCAAGAGTTCTTGCAGACTTCGCAAAGAATGCCCCAGCTCTTGAGCTTAAGGGTGGTGTTGTAGAAGGAACATTCTACGATGCAGAAGGAATCCAGGTTATCGCAAAGATCCCTTCAAGAGAGACTCTTATTTCCAAGTTCCTTGGAAGTATCCAGTCACCTATCGCAAACTTCGCTCGTGTTATCAAGCAGATCGCAGAGCAGAAGGAGGCTTAATATTAAGCCTGATAGAAGGTCTGTCATGCGCTATACCCGCAATGTTGTATATGCACGTGACCAGATATTCAACTGTCTATATTGTGGACAAAAAGTATCTGCATGATACGAGAAGGATATGTGGATACATTACAAAATAACAAATTATATTATATGGAGGAAAACATAATGACAACTCAGGAAATTATTGAAGTAATCAAAGGTTTATCAGTATTAGAGTTAAACGACTTAGTTAAGGCTTGTGAAGAGGAGTTCGGCGTATCAGCAGCAGCAGGTGTTGTAGTTGCAGCAGCAGGTGCTGACGGTGCAGCAGCAGCTGAGGAGAAGGATTCATTCAACGTAGAGCTTACAGAGGTTGGTCCTAACAAGGTTAAGGTTATCAAGGTTGTTCGTGAGCTTACAGGCTTAGGTCTTAAGGAAGCTAAGGACGCTGTAGATGGTGCTCCAAAGGTAATCAAGGAGGACGCTACTAAGGAAGAGGCTGAGGAAGCTAAGACAAAGCTTGAGGCTGAGGGAGCTAAGGTTACATTAAAGTAATTTGATCCTTATTTTATTATCAGACAATATTCGGCCTGGCGGAGATGGATCTCATCCCGCCGGGCCGGTTTTTCTATATATCTTTACGCATATCATTAAAAAAAATCTGAAAAATTTCCGAAATATAGTTGACAAATATTGCATTTGCTGGTAGGATAGTAAACTGTCACTATTATGGCTTCGTGTGCATACACGCCGTAATAGCCTGATAAATGGCTTTGAAACACTTATATAACTTAAGGTTGTCCTAAAAGCATAAAAATAAATTCCAAGGGGTGAATGTGTCGATGGAAAAGAACAGAATTAGTCCTGTCAAGTCTGGAAAAGGCTACAGAATGAGCTATGCAAAGCAGAAGGACGTACTTGAGATGCCTAACTTCATAGAGGTTCAGAAGAACTCATACAACTGGTTCTTAACTGATGGATTGAAGGAAGCATTCAGAGATATTTCTCCTATCACTGATTACTCAGGACAGTACAGTCTCGAATTTGTAGATTTTCAATTCTGTAAAGATGACTTGAAGTACAGTATTGAGGAATGCAAGGAGAGAGATGCGACATACGCTGCTCCTCTCAGAGTCAAGGTCAGACTCAGAGTCGGAGATGTAAAGGAGATGTCAGAACATGAGATATTCATGGGTGATCTTCCTCTTATGACAGAGACAGGAACATTCGTTATCAATGGTGCAGAGCGTGTTATAGTAAGCCAGCTGGTTCGTTCACCAGGTATTTACTATGATATTACTCACGATAAGGTTGGTAAGAAGCTGTATGCGTGTACGGTTATTCCTAACAGGGGTGCATGGTTGGAGTATGAGACAGATTCCAACGATGTATTTTATGTGCGTGTAGACAGAACCAGAAAGGTGCCGGTAACTGTTCTTATCCGTGCCCTTGGTCTTGGAACAGATCAGGAGATTATAGATTTATTTGGCGAAGAGCCAAAGATTATGGAGAGCCTTAACAAGGACCCTGCAAAGTCATACTCAGAGGGTGTGGTTGAACTTTACAAGAAGATCAGACCGGACGAGCCTTCAGTAGTAGAGAATGCAGAGAGCCTTATAAATGCTATGTTCTTTGATGCAAGAAGATATGACCTTGCAAAGGTTGGACGTTATAAGTTCAACAAGAAGCTTGCTTTTAAGGCACGTATTGCCGGTCATGTGCTTGCCGAGGACGCTGTAGACCCTAGTACAGGAGAGATCATCGCAGAGGCAGGAACAACTGTATCTGAGGAACTCGCTGATACTATACAGGACGCAGCAGTACCATTTGTAATGATACAGACAGAGGAGAGAAACGTTAAAGTTCTTTCCAATATGATGGTCAATATAGCTAACTATGTAGATTTTGATCCTGCGGAGCTCGGAATAGTAGAGCGTGTATATTATCCTGTTCTTGAGGGACTTCTTGAGGAATATGGCGATGATACAGACAGACTGAAAGCTGCAATTGAGCGCGATATGTCTGATCTAGTACCAAAGCATATCACAAAGGAAGATATATTTGCCTCTATCAACTACAACATTCACCTTGAGTATGGTATTGGTAATGATGATGATATCGATCACCTTGGCAACAGACGTATCAGAGCGGTTGGAGAGCTGCTTCAGAACCAGTATAGAATAGGTCTTTCAAGACTTGAAAGAGTTGTAAGAGAGAGAATGACAACACAGGATGCTGAGAGTATCACGCCTCAGTCCCTTATAAACATTAAGCCGGTAACTGCTGCAGTTAAGGAGTTCTTTGGAAGTTCACAGCTGTCACAGTTCATGGATCAGAACAACCCTCTGTCAGAGCTGACTCACAAGAGAAGACTTTCAGCCCTGGGCCCTGGTGGACTTTCACGAGACAGAGCCGGATTTGAGGTTCGAGATGTACACTATACACACTATGGTAGAATGTGTCCTATCGAGACCCCTGAGGGACCTAACATCGGTCTGATCAACTCATTGGCTACATATGCGCGTATAAACGAGTATGGTTTCGTTGAGGCGCCATATAGAAAGCTGGACAAGACAGATCCTTCAAATCCTATTGTTACTGATGAGGTAGTATATCTCACAGCGGATGAGGAAGATAGATATAGAGTAGTACAGGCGAATGAGCCTATCGATGCAGACGGACATTTTGTAAAGAATAATGTATCAGGTAGATTCAGAGCTGATACAACTGAGTTCCCTAAGTCAAAGGTTGATCTGATGGACGTATCACCTAAGATGGTATTCTCAGTTGCGACATCAATGATTCCGTTCCTTCAGAATGATGATGCAAACCGTGCCCTCATGGGATCTAACATGCAGCGTCAGGCGGTTCCTCTTATGATGACTGAGTCAGCAGTAGTTGGAACAGGTATGGAGGCAAAGGCTGCTGTAGATTCAGGTGTCTGCGTAGTTGCAAAGAGAGATGGTGTTGTAGAGTATTCTAACAGCACTGAGATCTGTGTAAGAGCAGACGAAGATGGAACAAAGGATGTATATCATGTTATCAAGTTTGCACGAAGCAACCAGGGTAACTGTATGAACCAGAGACCTATAGTCTTCAAGGGTGATCACGTAAAGGCTGGCGAGGTAATTGCTGACGGACCTTCGACATCAGGTGGAGAGATTGCACTTGGTAAGAATCCTCTGATCGGATTTATGACATGGGAAGG
>URJI01000086.1 GCA_900548215.1 uncultured Coprococcus sp.
CTGAGAAAGATAATGCCATCGCTGAGAAAGATAATGCCATCGCTGAGAAAGATAAAGAAATACAAATTTTAAAGGCTAAACTTGCTGCAGCAGGTATATGTTAAAATAATATAATATTTCATTCCAAAATATAATAAGCCAGATGGTTATATGTTACATCGCACATAACCACCTGGCTTTTGTTTACACTGCAAATAATTCTAGTTCAAAATACGTCTTACTCACTTCTGAGCGCTATAACCGGATCCTTCTTAGCCGCAAGCCTTGATGGGATAAGACCACCGATCAAAGTCAGAATTACGCTGATCACAACGAGCGCAACGCCGCCCTTCCAAGGAAGTGCTGACACTCCGGATACATTTATAAACCCTTCTATCACTTTGCTTATAGGAATATTGAGCAGTACCGTCACTCCTATTCCTATAAGTCCTGAGAACAGACCAATGATAAATGTCTCTGCATTGAACACTCTTGATATATCCTTCTTGGAAGCACCAATACTTCTGAGAATACCTATCTCCTTTGTTCTCTCGAGGACTGATATATATGTGATGATACCTATCATGATAGATGAAACTATGAGAGATATCGCCACAAATGCTATAAGAACGTATGTTATCGCATTTATGATCTTTGTGACAGATGAAAGCATTATTCCTATATAATCAGTATATGTAATCTCGCTATCAGGATAATCGGCATTATATTTGTCTATCAGCTTCGTGATTTCGTCCTTGTCCGCAAATTCTGCGCAGTACAGATTGATGGAAGCAGGCTTTGCAAGCTCTGAATAGCCAAGCTTTGTCATATTGTCTTCATAGGTAGCTGTTGACTCCTGAAAAAATCCATATCCCTTGAGCATCTCAAAGAGCTGATCCTTGCTCATAGATGCCATCTGGGCCTGCATGTCCTCTGTAACCTGTCCTGATTCCATGAGCTGCTGCATAACTGAATCCATATCTACATCATCCGCAGTGAGCTCCTTTCCATCAGAAAATGGCATTCCGGTAAATATATCTGTATCTGGGCTGTCAAGCTGAGCCTTTAATACGTCAGTCTTTTCATTCTCCTCAACAATATAGTTTGCAAGCTCTGATGTATAGCCTATATATCCAGGCTGTATAGTCGTTGCATATGCTGAGTCAGATGCTCTTATAACTGCTGAAACTTTAACTTCAAGTCCATTTGCAACCGCAGTTTTGAGAAAATCTGCATCTGTACTCATATCTGTATATGTGCCATCTGAATTCTTCTTGTACAGATTACCCGGAAGCACCACCTTAAACTTGAGATTCAACAGATCATCATAGCTAAATTCCATCTTGTCAATCTCAGGAACTTCTCCGCCACCAAGTATCGTGGAAACCATATCACTAAGCTCCGATGAATCCCTGATTCCAAGAGTATACAGTGTAAAATCACTGATCTCATTATTCTTGTCTACGACAAGAACAACCTCATTCTTGTTCTCCGGCCAATGTCCGGCAAGCACGTCATACTGCTGCTTTAAAAGGTCCTGATTATCAAGCATCTGAGTCCACATATCCATTGACGAATTTCCGTAACTGAAAGCCGACATAAAGTCCGCTGTGGATTCCTGCGCATCCGCCATTCCGCCAAATCCCATATCAGTCATGGTCGTGCTTGGATTAACCTGGGCAATTCCACCATTTGCGCTGTTTTCATTAAATACATATAGCGGAGTGTCATAGGTATATGTAATATCACTTGTGTATTTTGTAAATCCATTTGCATCGTCTTCTATGTAGTTCTTGAATGTCTCAAGATCATTTTCTTTAACATCAGACACCATCGACACAAGCATGTCTCCCATGATATCGCCAGAATACACCTTGTTTTCACCCTTGTGGTTATGAGATGAGTCCTCCTCATTGTTGCCGACCATCTTGGATAAAAGTTCACTGTAATCCATAGCCTTCTTCGTGATCTGTATAGGGTATGTGGCCAGCGTCTCCTCCTGCACATCATTTATATACTTCTGAAAACCTGACGACAGCGACAATATCAGCGCAATTCCTATGATTCCTATACTTCCCGCAAATGCCGTGAGGAAAGTTCTTCCTTTCTTGGTCATAAGATTGTTCAAACTCAGGGAAAATGCAGTGAACAAACTCATGGATGTCTTCCTTGGCGTATAACTTCCGTCATCTTCCTTTGCCTCATCTTCATCCGAAAATGGGTTGGTATCATCTATTACATTGCCATCGAGAAGCTTCACTATTCTGGTTGAATACTGCTGTGCAAGTTCAGGGTTGTGTGTAACCATGATGACCAGCTTGTCCTTGGCTATCTCCTTGAGCAGATCCATGATCTGAACACTCGTCTCTGTGTCAAGCGCACCCGTCGGCTCATCCGCCAGCAATATGTCCGGATCATTTATGAGTGCTCTGGCTATTGCAACTCTCTGCATCTGTCCACCGGACATCTGGTTCGGTTTCTTGTGTATCTGACTGCCAAGACCTACCTTCTCCAGTACCTCCTTTGCTCTCTTCCTTCTCTCTGCCTTTGATACACCTGACAGAGTCAGTGCAAGCTCTACATTTGAAAGCACTGACTGGTGCGGTATCAGATTATAACTCTGAAAAACAAATCCCACTGAATTGTTTCTATATGAATCCCAGTCTCTTGACTTGAAATCTTTTGTTGATTTGCCATTGATGACCAGATCTCCACTTGTATACTGGTCTAGTCCGCCAACTATGTTCAGAAGAGTTGTCTTTCCGCAACCCGACTGTCCAAGAATTGACACGAACTCATTTCTCCTGAAGTTTACAGATACGCCCTTCAGTGCCTGAACAACTTCATCGCCTGTATGATAATTCTTAACAATATTCCTAAGTTGAAGCATTGGTTCCTCCCTTATCAATTTATTTATGCGGCATTGTGCTGTCACACTTCTCTTATGCCCAGGACATAATGCAGGTTTACATATAATGTATTATGTCCTGAATATATTACATTTCCTGCTATTTGTCATTATTACTGGAAAATCATAGCATTTATCTTTTTCTATTTCAATTTAAGTCAGCCATTCTTTATAAATGTTTTATTTTTGCAAGTTGAAGTTTTAACAAAAATTCTTTTATTTTCTGAACACATGGGGTATAATCAGCGTAGGTGGGTACATATGTATCCAAATATAATTTTACGGAGGATTTTACAAATGTTAGTTTCAGCAACAGAAATGTTAAAGAAAGCTAAGGCTGGTCACTACGCAGTAGGACAGTTCAACATCAACAACCTTGAGTGGACAAAGGCTGTTCTCCTCACAGCTCAGGAGCTTCAGTCACCTGTTATCCTTGGTGTTTCAGAGGGCGCTGGAAAGTATATGACAGGATTTGAGACAGTTGCAGCAATGGTTAAGGCTATGGATGCGTCACTTGGAATCACAGTTCCTGTAGCTCTTCACCTTGATCACGGAACATACGAAGGATGCTACAAGTGTGTTAAGGCTGGATTTACTTCAATCATGTTCGATGGTTCACACTACCCATTCGAGGAGAACCTTGCTAAGTCAACAGAGCTCGTAAACGTAGCTCACCAGCTTGGCCTCTCAATCGAGTGTGAGGTTGGTTCTATCGGTGGTGAGGAAGACGGAGTTATTGGTATGGGCGAGTGCGCTGATCCAGACGAGTGCAAGACTATCGCTGATCTTGGTGTAGATATGCTTGCAGCTGGTATCGGTAACATCCATGGTAAGTACCCAGCTAACTGGAAGGGACTTAGCTTTGAGACACTTGATGCTATCCAGCAGAAGACAGGTATTATGCCATTAGTTCTTCATGGTGGTACAGGTATCCCAGCTGACATGATCAAGAAGGCTATCTCACTTGGTGTTTCAAAGATCAACGTAAACACAGAGTGTCAGTTATCATTCGCAGATGCTACAAGAAAGTACATCGAGGCTGGTAAGGATCTCGAGGGCAAGGGATTTGATCCTAGAAAGCTTCTCGCTCCTGGTTTCGAGGCTATCAAGGCTACTGTTAAGGAGAAGATGGAACTCTTCGGATCAGTTGGTAAGGCTAACGACTAATTAACAGTTTGTAACGATATGATTTTTCGTGTCTGATTTCATATCGCCTAAGTAAAGAAAAGGCTGTGTCTCAGCGGTCAAGATCGCCGTGGCACAGCCTTTTGTATTATATTTCAATCAATATATCTGATCATTTCTATTATTCATCATCTAAATCCTGTCAGTCATCTGTATGATTTTTTTATTTCCTCTTTCTGGCAACGAGAAGCCACCACATTGGAACTGATGCAATCATTATAACTGCAGTTACCAGACTGATCCATGCTCCCATGTTGAACCCAGCATTCAATGATGCATCAATTTTCTTGAGATCTATGACTGAAAGTATAAATTCAAATATATACAAACCACCAAAAATAACTGATATCACCATTGATATTATATGACACACCGTCTTATTGATACACGCACATACCACATCTCCACAGACCAAAACTGCGCCAATTATAACTGGAAGAACAACTATTCCAAAAACACTGTATATACTTCTGACATCGCTTCCCACATGAGCATATGGAATAAACAGTGTTGCAAGAGCCATAACGATTCCGACAATATTTATAATATTTGGAATATATCTGACTTTCTTTACGCCGTTCTCACTGCTGTCAGCATCGTTATCCATATCATAGTATCCAGCAGTATTCTGCTGTGAATACTGAGGGGACACCTGCTGCGCTGCCCACTGACTATACTGCGGTGGCTGTCCTGCCTGATCTGCCTGCGTCTGCTGCACTCCCGGCTGGACATACTGCCGGTTCTGTACAGGCTGCATTCCCGGCTGGCTATACTGCGGTGCCTGTCCTGCCTGCGTCTGCTGCATTCCCGGCTGGACATACTGCGGTGCTTGTCCTGCCTGTCCTGCCTGCGTCTGCTGCACTCCCGGCTGGACATACTGCCGGTTCTGTCCAGGCTGCATTCCCGGCTGGCTATACTGCGGTGCTTGTCCCGCCTGAGTGTGCTGCATTCCCGGCTGGCTATACTGCGGTGCCTGTCCTGCCTGAGTCTGCTGCATTCCTGACTGAGCATACTGCTGGTTCTGTACAGGCTGCATTCCCGGCTGGCTATACTGCGGTGCCTGACCCTGCTGCATTCCCGGCTGACTATACTGCAGACTCTGTCCCTGTCTCATATACTGTGTCATATCCATGCCACAATACTTACACACAGCTATATTATTATCTATCTCCTGTCCACATCTCAAACATTTCATAGCATACCTCCGATTATCTGTTGTATCTCTCCCATATCCTGTTACTTCGCAAGATATTTCTTAAGATACTGTCCTGTATATGACTGTGGTACCCGTGCAATCTCCTCAGGAGTCCCCTGTGCAATGACAGTTCCTCCACCGGCACCCCCCTCAGGTCCCATGTCAATAATATAATCTGCGGTCTTAATAACGTCAAGATTATGTTCGATAACCACTACTGTGTTGCCACCATCGCTAAGTCTTCTAAGTATATCAACAAGCCTGTGCACATCAGCGAAATGCAATCCAGTGGTAGGCTCATCGAGAACATATATTGTCTTGCCTGTACCTCGTCTTGACAGTTCCGTTGCAAGCTTGATTCTCTGTGCCTCGCCTCCGGACAGAGTCGTGGAGGGCTGTCCAAGTTTTATATATCCGAGTCCCACATCCCTGAGAGTCTCTATCTTCTTTAATATACGAGGTACATTTGCAAAGAATTCGCAGGCCTCATCCACTGTCATATCAAGTACCTCATGAATACTCTTTCCTTTATACTTAACTTCCAGAGTCTCCCTGTTATATCTCTTTCCTCCACATACTTCACATGGCACATATATATCCGGAAGGAAATGCATCTCTATCTTAATAATTCCATCGCCACGGCACGCCTCACACCGGCCTCCAGATACATTAAAACTAAATCTTCCCTTGCTGTATCCACGCGCTTTTGCATCCTTTGTACCCGCAAACAGATCTCGGATCAGATCAAATGTTCCTGTATATGTGGCAGGGTTTGATCTTGGGCTTCTGCCTATCGGGGACTGATCTATATTGATGATCTTATCAAGTGCATCATAACCTATGATGTGATCGTGCTTGCCAGCTTTCACCCTGCTCCTGTTCAGTCTTCTTGCAAGCTTCTTATACAGAATCTCATTCACAAGTGAACTTTTTCCCGAACCCGACACACCTGTCACGCAGGTCATGATTCCAAGCGGAATGTCAACATCTATATGTTTCAGATTGTTCTCGTAAGCATTCTTGATGGTTATCCATCCTGTCGGCTTTCTCCTGACGTCCGGTACCTCTATCTTCTTTCTGCCGCTCAAATAATCACCGGTAATTGAATTCTCGCACTTCATGATCTCTTCTGCAGTGCCCTCAGCCACCACATATCCACCATTGGCACCGGCTCCCGGTCCTATATCTATTATGTGATCTGCTGCTCTCATGGTGTCCTCATCATGCTCCACAACTATCAGTGTATTTCCAAGATCTCTGAGATTCTTGAGTGCAGCGATCAATTTGTCATTATCCCTCTGATGAAGTCCTATACTTGGCTCATCAAGAATATATGCCACGCCCACAAGTCCTGAACCTATCTGTGTTGCAAGTCTGATTCTCTGCGCCTCACCGCCGGAAAGTGTGCTTGTTCCACGGCTCAGGCACAGATAATCAAGTCCCACGTCAATAAGGAAATGCAATCTTGATCTGATCTCCTTCAATATAGCGGCACCTATCATCTTCTGTCTGTCTGTAAGTTCAAGTTCCTTCATAAACTGAGCCAATTCAGTAATCGGCAATTCCATCAGATCCGCAATATTCCTGTCTCCCACAGTTACAGCCAGAGCAGTTGGCTTTAATCTCTTGCCACCGCAATCCTCACAAGGAGTTATCGTCATATATGTCTCATACTCTGCCCTGGTAGACTCCGCTGATGTCTCTCTATACCTTCTGGCAACATTCTTTAAAAGGCCTTCGAATGTAATATCATATACGCCTTCCCCTCGCTGTCCCTTATAGTGCACCTTTACAGGACGTGCGTTCTTTCCATATAATAAGAGATCCTTTATATCCTGCGGATAATCCTGGAAAGGTGTGTCCAGATCAAATTTATATTCAGTACATAAAGCCCTTAACACCGCATTTGCAAAACTCTTGCCATCATTGCACGACTGCCATCCAAGAACAGCTATTGCACCATCATTTATAGACATGCTTGGATCCGGTATCATAAGTTCGGGATCAAACTCCATCTTGAATCCAAGTCCCGCACATGTAGGACATGCGCCAAATGGATTGTTGAAAGAAAAACTTCTCGGTTCTATCTCATCTATGCTGATACCGCAGTCCGGGCATGAAAAACTGTCTGAGAAATTAATTACAGTGTTCTCCTTCTGAATACCATTCTCGTCCCTCTCTCCGATCACTTCTATCTTCATGAGACCTTCTGCAAGAGAAAGCGCAGTCTCTATGGAATCTGTGAGTCGTCGTTCCACATCCTGTCTGACAACCAGACGGTCAACAACAATATCTATATTGTGCTTTTTATTCTTATCAAGCTTTATCTCCTCCGACAGCTCATACATACTGCCATCGACAACAACTCTGACAAATCCACTCTTTTTTGCCTTCTCCAGAAGCTTTACATGTTCACCCTTTCTTCCTCTGACTACAGGGGCAAGCACCATAAACTTTGTCCTCTCCGGAAGCTTCATGATCTCATCCACCATCTGGTCAACGGTCTGTCTGCTTATGACTTTGCCACACTTTGGACAATGCGGTATACCAACTCTGGCATAGAGCAATCTGAAATAATCATATATCTCTGTAACCGTTCCAACCGTAGATCTAGGATTCCTGTTGGTCGACTTCTGGTCTATTGATATAGCCGGTGAAAGGCCCTCTATCTTGTCAACATCCGGCTTCTCCGCCTGACCAAGGAACTGCCTCGCATATGATGAAAGAGATTCCATATATCTTCTCTGTCCCTCTGCATATATCGTGTCAAATGCAAGAGATGATTTTCCCGATCCTGAAAGTCCAGTCACAACAACAAATTTGTCTCTTGGAATCTTGACATTTATATTCTTCAGGTTGTGTGCACGCGCTCCTTCGATCGTGATATATCTTCTGTCTATATTCCTGCTGGCATTAAAATAATCATCATCCCTCATACTCGCATCTGTTATGTCTTCCAGATGCTTGTCACATTCATAATTCTTACTGTCTTCCATCTTGATCTAACCTTTTCTCTCTATTATTTCTATTTGTTATATCTTATTATCTGCCTTGCTTCTATCTGTTCATATCTATAATATCTCTGAAATTACTTACCTAAATATGTCTATAATATCTCAAAAAGTCCTATATATACAAAGACCTGCAAGAACCACAGAATACTCTACTTCACTCTCATATATCGTATAAATCTGTGAGTTACACTAATCCTTATCATAATCTCTGAGTGCAGCCTTGTATACCTTGAGCTGATCCCTGACTTCTGCCGCAACCTCGAAGTTGAGGTCTGCTGCCGCCATATTCATCTTCTTGGTCAGCTTGGCGATAACCTTCTGAAGCTCCTTCTTCGTCATGGACTCAGCGTCCTTATCCTCCTCAGGAAGTGCTTCATTCTTCACCTCTATGGTTATGAGATCTCTGATACTCTTCTCTATGGTCTTAGGTGTTATGCCGTGTTCCTCGTTATACTTCTGCTGTATCTCACGACGCCTGCTCGTCTCATCAAGAGCGTACTTCATGGAACCTGTTATGGTATCCGCATACATGATAACATGTCCATTCACATTTCGTGCAGCCCTTCCTATGGTCTGTATAAGTGAGGTCTCCGATCTCAGGAAGCCTTCCTTGTCAGCATCCAGAATTGCCACCAGTGTGATCTCCGGTATATCAAGGCCCTCTCTCAGAAGGTTGATTCCCACAAGAACATCAAATACGCCGAGACGAAGATCCCTCACAATCTCAACCCTCTCCATAGTGTCTATATCCGAATGCAGATATTTCACCTTTATATCATTATCCCTCATATAGCTGGTGAGATCCTCCGCCATACGCTTGGTAAGTGTTGTTACAAGCACCTTGTGTCCCTGCTCAGTCTCTTTGCGGACCTCCTTCAGCAGATCATCTATCTGTCCCGCAACCGGTCTGACCTCAACCGGTGGATCAAGAAGTCCCGTAGGTCTGATGATCTGTTCGGCCATAAGCATCTGGTGTTCTTCCTCGTATTTGCCTGGGGTAGCAGATACGAACATGACCTGATCCAGTTTCTGCTCAAATTCTGTGAAATTGAGCGGTCTGTTATCAAGTGCCGACGGAAGTCTGAACCCGTAATCCACCAGGTTCATCTTACGGGAACGATCCCCAGAGTACATCGCACCGACCTGAGGCACCGTCATATGTGACTCATCTATAATAAGAAGAAAGTCATCATCAAAGAAATCCAGCAGTGTGCTCGGCGTCTCTCCGGTTGACCTTCCAGCCAGTGGGCCGGAATAATTCTCTATGCCAGAGCAGAATCCGGTCTCACGCATCATCTCCATATCAAAGTTGGTTCTCTCCTCGATACGCTGTGCCTCGATGAGCTTATCCTTTGACTTGAAATAAGCAACTCTGTCCTTGAGCTCCGCCTCTATCCTCTTCAGCGCCTTCTCCATCTTCTCCTGTCCAACTACATAGTGGGATGCAGGAAACAGACAGGTATATGTCAGATCCCTCTTTCCCTCTCCGGTGAGAGGATCAAACTCTGTGATTCTGTCAATCTCATCTCCAAAGAACTCTATCCTTATTCCATCGTCAAATGTAGACACAGGGATTATCTCAAGTACATCCCCGCGCACTCTGAACGTACCTCTCTGCAGATCCATGTCATTCCTGTCATACTGTATATCTGTCAGATCATCGATGACCTGATCTCTGTCCTTTATCATGCCTACTCTGAATGACAACATCTGATTCCTGTACTCGTCCGGATCACCGATACCATATATACAAGACACGGACGCAACCACTATGACATCTTTTCTATCTATGAGCGCAGCTGTGGCGCTATGTCTCATACGATCAATATCATCATTGATTGACGAATCCTTTGCAATATAGGTATCCGTAGATGCCACGTACGCCTCTGGCTGATAGTAATCGTAGTATGATACAAAATACTCCACGGCATTGTTCGGAAAAAACTCTTTCATCTCCCCATAAAGCTGCGCCGCCAGAGTCTTGTTATGTGCAAGTATCAGCGTAGGCTTATTCAGCTGTTGTATAACATTCGCCATGGTAAATGTCTTACCGGATCCGGTTACACCAAGCAGTGTCTCAAACTGATTGCCTTCCTGAAAACCCTTTACCAACTTTTCTATTGCCTCCGGCTGATCTCCGGTGGGCTTGTATTCCGATACCAATTCAAAATGATCCATTATAGATTCTCTCCTTTATATTTTCTACTTCTGGACAACATTCTTTTAATTCTTTGCACATACTGTTAATCGTTCCAAAAACCTCATCCAAATTTTTCTAAATGACTAATTTATCCCCTCTACGTTCTACACTAATAGTAGTTGAATCACTTTCCTTTGTACATACCTCAATTTCGTATTTCATAATATTTTTCCTAACCTTTAAGATATTTTTCTACTTCCCGATCAAATTCAGAAACATATTCTCTATCCTGTTTGACTCTAAATACTTCATATTCCTTCTCAGCTTTTTGCATAGCAACATCATGAGAAATTTTTCCTTTTCCATTCAATACCTTTCGCCTATTATTCAGTAAAAATTGATTCGTTTGATCAACCCAGTCTTGCATGCTCATTAATATCTCATCTTCAGCCATTAATTCTGCATAATCAATAAACATTGTCACAAGTCTATTCAATCGTGATAATTCTTTTTCATTCAAATAATTTTTTGCTATTCCAATATCTCTTTTTAAAATTTTCCCATCCGGAGAATCTTTCCATGTAGTTAAACCCATTGCTGGTTTCTCCGAATCAGCACGTTCATATATCAATTCTGCCGCAGTCTTTCCAGTAACAGCAAAGTGAAGCTTATTTTGAACAAATGCGTAAAATGCTTTTGTTATCTCACTATTTTTATCATAATCATAACTGCACTGTTCGAATACATCCGCAATTTTCTGATAGGCTCTGCGTTCACTGGCTCTTATTTCACGAATGCGTTCAAGTAATTCATCAAAATAGTCTTTTCCAAAAGGTCTGC
>URJI01000087.1 GCA_900548215.1 uncultured Coprococcus sp.
ATACATACTGCTGGAATCCAGGGAATGCATCCACTATCGCGCATACAGTGCCACTAGGTGATGCTATCTCAGACTTCTCCTTGCTCTTTAAAGGACTGTACCTTGCATAATTTATGCTGTCACCAACTTTGATGTCATATTTCTTTGCAAGATTTGATGATATGATGACTCCGTTTGAAACCTGAGACAGATCATTCAGATAGTTAAACCAGTGTTCATCATTCAGTCCACTCTGAAGTCTTGCCGTCTCACCGAATTCCTTTGTGTTGATTCCCATGAGCACACTGCCTGCAAGCTCTTCGCCGCCGGCTTTTATGACCGCATCATCATCATATATCACTCTTGTAACCTTATCACACAAAGAACCCTCAAGCTTTGTATATCTCTCGAAATCTCCCTCTGTATAATACCAGTGAGTTTTCTTTTCTTTGTCTACATATGTTCCTCTTGTCCACTGCTCCTGTACAACAAGATCAGCACCCAAATTGTAGTTTATTCTCTGCGACTTGTTCTCATTTATCGTTCTGGCCATATTGGAATTGAACATACCCATTGCGATTGTCATAACAAGAAATACAGATATAAATCCCTGTTTCTTCACCGTTCTGGTGATCTGGAGGAAAGATGCATATACTGCCGGAGACCATTTCTTTCTTCCTATTCGATATATCAGTCTGATAAGATACTTTATCAGTCTGAGTACCAGAAGACCAACCGCAAATATGAACAGCGATGAGTTCAGGAAAATGACAGGATCAGGTCTTGATCCTGAAAGTATATCAAGTGCAATGGTCGATTTCTGTTTGTTGTAATTGTACAGCAGGTACACTGAAAGCCCTACCAGAATTACATCTATGAAAAATTTTTCCCAGAATGGCTTGTAATTTACTTTGCCTACCCTGCTCTTCTGCTCAACTATCGAGTTCTTTGCATATTTTATAACGGGAAGTGTCACAAAAAGTACCGCTATAAGTGCAGCAGCCACACTGTACACAAACATCCATGGATCCAGATGATAAAAATGTGTATCCTTTACCTCAAACTGAAGGAACGACCTTGCACTCGCCGCAAGCTTACACAGCAAAAATCCTATCGGCACACCAACCACTATGGCTATAGCTGACAATATGGCTGATTGGCCAAGATAAATTCCAAGTATCTGCTTCGTGCTTGTACCTCGGCTCTTAAGCATCGCTATCTCGCCATCCTCCATCTCAAGTATCTGACTTGATACCATGTAGATAAAAGCAAGGAGCAGAACGAGTATCGGAAGTTCCAGAACCCATATGATTATTCCTATGGTTTTTGCATCTCCCCTGTAATCTATGAGCACATCGGACATATTCTCTTCAAAATATTTGTCCGAATGCTTAAATGAATCAAGGTAATACAGAAGATCCATGGCATTTGAATGGGTTATCTGTGAATAATCTATCATGTCGTGATCTGTATAATATATAGTAAGGAAGTTGTATTTGCTTACCATATCATCGAAATCACTCTTTGTAACATACACCTGCTTGTCAAGATCGGCCAGCTCATCATACCAGAAGAAATCGGAATAATCTTTCTCCTCAAACACTCCGACAATCTGATACTGCATAGGATTGCCCTGTGAATCCACCGCATCACTGAGGCCGGTGTCTATGGTAAACACCTCACCTACAACAAGATTATACTGATCCAGTGCTCTCTGTGATATTATACATGGATACACACCTGAATCAGTTTTTGCATCTTCAAGGCTCGTACCATATGTGATATTTATGTGATCCTCTATTCCAGGCATATAAGCCATATCAAACTGTGATCTATGATTCAGATTACTCTGTGTATAACCAGCCTGTATAGTAAGTGTTGTCTGTCTCATCACCGTATCTATCTCGGTATAGTAATTCCACATATCTTCATATTTCTTTATTCTATTCAAAACAGCATCTGTATCCGGATATTCCTCAACAGCACACGAACCTGAACGTCCCATTGTTGCCGGATATCTGTTCTGATCAGTCATAGACGCATCAAACTTTGATGACATGAGCATATCAAGTGCACCATTCTTGAACATAGGATTGCAGGATACCACCGCCACCAGCAGAATGATTCCAAGGAGAAGACATGCATTCAACCACTTTTTATTTAATAATTTATGTGATAAAAACTTAAACATCTTTTCTCCTCTCTATTAATATTCTACGCTGTCTGAATCTGAGCCGCCATCTGAACCCAGGTCACTATCCGCACCCGAGTCACTGCCTGACGAATCTCCTCCAGATGAATCACCGCCTGACGAATCTCCGCCTGATGAATCAGATCCCGTTTTGTTCTCCGACGGACTTGACTTTCTGGATGAAGTTGCTCCCGACTCCTTTGCTATCACATCACCCTCCTGAAGTCCCGACAATATGATAGTCTTACTCTTATCCGAATCTCCCAGTGTTACATACTGTTTGATGATCTCGTCATCCTTTAAAAGCCATACATAGTCATACTCGCTTGCATTCTTCTTACTTGTCTCATGGTAAATCATGTTGCTCGGTATCATGACCACGTTCTCATATGCAACCGTCGGATAGCTGACCTGATATGCCTTAGGCTTCTTGTAGAAACTGCTGTCACTGACCTGTATGTAATATTTAAGATCAGAATCACTTGAACTTTTTGTTATGTGAACATTTCCATCAGAATCAGTCTCTATATAATTCCTGTCACCATCTCCCGTAGTTCCCACACAGGTCCCTGTGAACTTTTTGCTCGTATTACTCTTGTTTATGATTGTAACTTTCTGGTTTATGGCAAGTTTACCATCGCTTATCGTCACTGCAAGGATCACATTCTCATTGCTGCCAATAGTTACTATACTCTGTCCTTCCTTCACAGCCACATCTGTACTTACATCAACTGACAGCACAGTTCCTGCCTGCTCCGCATACACGCTGATCTTGCCGCTTCCATCATTATTCTTGTTGAGCTTTTCCTTCTGCGCGTTAAGACTGGATATTGTTGCATTGTGCGTATGAGTGAGCATCTCCTTATTCAGGGATAACACATTTCTCTGGCATATGAGCTGTTCAGCCATATACAATGTATTGTTTGCATCAGTCGGTGTAGCAACCTTTCCTGACTGATAATGCTTTATCTGTCTTGTGAGATCATTTATCTGGTCATCATAACTCTTCATCTCCGACGTGTAACTTTGATTCTCACTCTCTATCTGATTATCTATATCCTTCATAGCAGCAGATCCGCCGCCGCTGTCGATCTGGAACAACAGATCGCCTTTCTTTACCTTCTTACCCTTCTTGATATTCAGCTTGGTAAATCTTCCATCGCAAGGGGCCACATAGCTTACACTGTTCAGATCCTCAACAGTAAAATTGTCACTGTCAACTTTGGCTGTCTTGGTATAAGAATCAAGTGATACAGTGTACTCTGAATAATCACTAGGCATGATCGCATCAGATGCATAATAGACAAGATCGCCCTCTTTGAGGCCGTTCACCACCTCCGTGTAATTCGAGTCACTGACTCCTATCTCTATATCTCGTCTTTCCTTGCTGCTGGAATCGGTCTTTATATATACAAATGTCTGTCCATTCTCCTCATATAGAGAATCATTTCCTATTGTAAGCACATTCTTTGCCTCTGATGTACTGAAATATAATGATACCGTGTTTCCTACACTGAGTATCTTTCCCGGATTCTTCACTCCTTTGAGCTTGAATCTGGTGTACGGCATGCTTGACATACTCTGTGCTACGGCAATCTCCTGATTCGTGTAATTATACAACTCTATATCATATTTTTTGCCATCCACAACAGCATACATATTCTTATATAATGAATAATTGCCCTTTTTAAACTTCTCTCCCGTAATCTCAATATACGGTTGGCTGTAATCAGATACTACCACCACGTTTTCTCCGCCTGCCACTGTAGTCTCTGTACCCTTTACCTTCTTGGCATAAGTCACATATCCGTCGCCATCTGCCTTGAGAGTTCCGTTTTTCTGAAGCTTCTCACTGTCTTCTTTCTCTTGCAGCTTCTTTTTCTGCTCATATTCATACAGGACATTCTCGTATCTGTTGTTCTCCGCATTTATCGCTTTCTCAATTCTTGCCGCATCGGCACCTTCCTTATCACCGATCTCATCACAGGCCTTTATTCTCCAGTCAAGCTCTGTCTGATTTTGTTCAAATATCTTTTCTTTTATATTATGTGAAAATGCATCGTCGTCTGATGTTCCATCCACCGATCCATCATCCATTGTCGGATCACTTGCAGATGGATCATCAACAGAACTCCCGTCATCTGCCGCATCTGATTCACTTCCACTTCCAGCATCGGCAAGAAGAGTTCCTTTTTTCACCTTATCGCCCACATTCACATATACCTTTGACAGGGTTGCTGATGTATCATAGTAATAACAATTGTCTGTTGGAACTATGGTTCCTGTCTTGATGACCATCCTTCCTATATCGCCATATGTCACTGGTCTGTAAGCCTCGTTTGTGCTCACCGGATCCAGAAGATCTGGCACACTTTCTGTCTTGTCCTTGCCGCATCCTGTCATAGCAGCAGCCATAACAAATGACATGAACAAGCAGGCAACTTTCTTTGATATACAGCTTCTTGCGCTGCATCTGTTAGTATATTTATGCTGTCTCAATTTATCACCACCTGCTCTCCTGCTTTAAGTCCCGTTGTAATTATCGTCTTATCATCCACGGTGTCACCAACTTCAACCTGAACTGCGCTTCTGTATCCCTGGTCATCCACAACATATACGTATGATTTCTCATCGCTTCCTACAAATACCGCCTTCTTGTTCACATATACCACATTCTTCACTACAGGTTTCTCGATCACCATGCTCAGCTTATCAGCCTCAGTGACTCCTGCCATATCACTGACCGGCTGGAACGTTAATTTCTGCATCTCAGCGCCTGTGGCATCACTTGTGTATTTGTCGCACTTAACAAGCTTAAGCGAGAATGTTGCTTCCTCGAAATCAGCGTCATATATATCGCCGACTTTGAATTCAAATGGATCCTTGGTCTCCGCCACATAATCAGAAGATCCCGAATCAACTGTTATCAGTGTATCTCCTGCCGTGACATATTCATATTGAAGATCAGCATTCACATATGTAACCGTTCCGTCCTTCTCTGCTATAACCTGGTATTCCTTCATTCTCTCGTTCTGCTCTTTTATGTAGGTATCAGCAAGATCCATACTCTGCTTTGCAGCCTCTATGTCAGCCGAATAGTCCTGACTGCTGTCTATTGCTGCAAGTCTGTTATAATGATCTATCAGCAGCGAGGACTGTTCTTTCTGTTCTGTGTACTCGTCAATTGTCTTCTGGATTTCCTTGGCCTTGAACTGTATCATCACATCGCCCTTGGCCACCTTATCTCCCTCCTTGACATACACCTCCTGAACCTGATAATCCGACTGCTGTATAGAATAATCCTTACTACTGTAACCATCCGGCTTGAGCTCCAGAGATATCGATGATTGGATATCGCCACTCTTCACCTGCTCCGTATTGAATTCTATCTTACTGTACGGCTCAATGTTCACGCTGGCATTGCCGATCTTTTCACCTGATCCGCCGCCACACGCCACAAGGGATATCGACATCACTCCCGTAAAAACAACCGTAAACAGTCTCTTGCCAAACTTAGCTTTTGACACGCTGTATTCCTCCTGTTTCCTGAATATATAATTATGTGACCTGTACATGAACATAGCAAACTATACCCAGCGTCACATATTCTCTACTACATCACTATAGATTCTAACCCCTGAAGATTCATATATCAAGAAAATCTCCGTGAGTTAATATTAGTTAAAATGACTTGATACAAAAAAAGAAAGCCACTCGTAAAGGCTTTCTCCTAAAAATAAAAATGCGGGAGATGGGACTTGAACCCACACGCCGTTTCCAGCACTAGATCCTTAGTCTAGCCTGTCTGCCAATTCCAGCACTCCCGCATATCTCATATTAAATTGATGATCGTCCAATCTCTGTCATGCTCACAGTCCCCGCATCCGAATTCCTCAGGAACTCTCAAAATAAAAATGCGGGAGATGGGACTTGAACCCACACGCCGTTTCCAGCACTAGATCCTTAGTCTAGCCTGTCTGCCAATTCCAGCACTCCCGCATATTTATATGATGCTGACTGATTGCTCGTCACCAACGAATAAGATAATACCATTCCTGTTATATAAAGTCAACATTTATTTTCAAATTTTTTTAATTTTCTTGAAAATCTGAAAACTCATAGTAAATGTGTCTCCACCAGTCAGTTATATCTTTATCATATTTGTCAGCTTTCTGTCTACATCCTTCATGAGGTACTCCTTGAATGCTGTGTAATACTCATGTGTAAACTGCGTATACAGAAACTTGTTCCACAGATTACTGCAATATGTACTGTCAAAATCATAATACGAGTCTGTGTATACCAGTCCATTGCTGAACCTGGTCACGTCCAGATATGGTTCTTTACCTGCATAATTAAGTCTCATAACGAGATTCTTCTGCTCGCTGCAGCAAGCAAACGTCTCAAGAAACATCTTCATCTGATCCTTTGTTATTCTCTCTACGAACATATGTGCCTCCTACTTCATGTCTTTTCTCTTATTGGTCTTCCCCCTAACCTCTATAATTATATCATACCACCTCAGATTATAAAACCCTAAATCAGTCGACACCAGAACCCAAAAGAATGCCACACGATACATTAACATAAACTATGAGAAACACGCTTCGCGAGTTTCTCAAGTTATCGCGGCAGTCGCCAAGGTCTCGTGCAAGCACGGACTTTGGCTCGTTGCTCGCGTAAACAAAATAAGAACCATATGCAATATATTTATCACATACGGTTCTTATTCGTAAATAAATCTGTCTGATATACTATGAATTATGATAACTGAGCTTTAGCAACCTCAACAAGCTTTGTAAATCCCTCTGCATCGCTGATAGCCATCTCTGAAAGCATCTTTCTGTTGATGTCAACACCTGCCAGCTTAAGACCATGCATAAGCTTGCTGTATGAGATATCATTCATTCTTGCTGCTGCATTGATACGAGCGATCCAGAGCTGTCTGAACTGTCTCTTTCTCTGCTTTCTGCCAGCGTATGAAGATGTAAGTGCTCTCATAACTGACTGCTTTGCTACTCTATACTGCTTGCTTCTTGCTCCTCTATAGCCCTTTGCAAGCTTTAATACCTTATTGTGCTTCTGCTTTGCGTTCATTCCGCCTTTAACTCTTGCCATTGGTTTTCTTCCTCCTGATCTATTAGATATAAGGTAAAATCTTCTTCATTACCTTCTCGTTTGTTGCATCTGTCATTGTAGCCTTTCTAAGATTTCTCTTTCTCTTAGTGGTCTTCTTTGTTAAGATATGACTCTTATAAGCTTTAGATCTCTTTAAACCGCCGTTAGCTGTTTTCTTGAAACGCTTAGCTGCTGCTCTTTTTGTCTTTAATTTAGCCATTTTACTTACTTCCTCCTTGAATTATATGTCTATAATAATTTAACGCTTTTGTGTTAAAAACATTATCATGCTTCTGCCCTCGAACTTGGCCGGCTTATCTACTACTGCGATCTCTGCAAGCTTCTCTGCAAAATTGTCAAGGATTACCTTGGACTGTTCAACATGCGCAAGCTCTCGTCCCCTGAATCGGAGTGTTACCTTTACCTTATCGCCATGCTCAAGGAACTTTCTAGCCTGATTGATCTTGGTATTAAGGTCATTCGCATCGATGTTAGGTGAAAGTCTAACTTCCTTAACTTCCATAGTCTTCTGTTTCTTCTTGGCCTCTTTCTCTTTTCTGGCCTGTTCATAACGGTACTTACCATAGTCAACTATCTTACATACAGGTGGCTGTGCCTTAGGTGCTATCTTCACAAGATCAAGTCCTGCATCCTGAGCCATCTTATATGCATCTCTGGATGACATGATTCCTACAAGCTGGCCATCCTCTCCAATGAGTCGTACCTCTCTGTCTCTAATCTGTTCGTTAATCATTAAATCGCTAATGACTCTCTACCTCCACATTTTAAATTTCGTAGAAACTACTCTATTAACGCAGGAAAAAGTGGATAGAACAAACTATCCACTTTCTCAATAAAAAGCATATTCAAACTCAGGGAAACCCTGTAAATTCTTCCAAGCTAAATATTAACCCAAGTCATGTAATACCATGCTGAGGTGAGAGCGGATACTCTGCTTCTATGTTCACTGTTTCACACAGCAATGGTAGGATACCACATTGCATGCCATGTGTCAACAGATTTTTTACTTTTCTTCACTTGATTCTACAGGAATAAATACCCTGCTGTTTTCTGCACTCTTTACAGGTTCATGTCCTTCGCCTGCTTTCTTCACAAAATACATCTGTGAATCAAGTTTTTCCTTTCCCCTGAGATCCTGCTTTGCATACGATCCGTCCGGCTGCATGATATGTGCCTTCAGCGTGTCTGCAAGCTGTATCTTTAATATATCTTTGATCTGTGATTTGAGTTTCGGATCTTCCACAGGGAATGTAATCTCAACTCTCTTGTCAAGATTTCTAGGCATCCAGTCAGCACTTCCCATATATATATCCTCAAAACCATCATTGTAAAAATAGAATATTCTTGAATGCTCAAGGTAATTGCCTACTATTGATCTGACCTTTATATTCTCTGAAAGTCCTGGAACTCCAGCCTTTATACAACATATTCCCCTGACTATCAGGTCTATCTTCACACCGGCTGCCGATGCATCGTACAGTGCATGCATGATAACCGGATCACACAGACTGTTCATCTTGGCTACAATACGCCCCTTCTTACCCTGTCTTGCGTTCTCAGCTTCCCTGTTTATCAACATAAGGAATTTATCTTTCAGCCATATAGGTGCAACTGCCAGCTTATTCCACTTCTTCGGCTCAGAGTAACCTGACAGCATATTAAATACCGCGGTAGCATCTTCACCAATAGCATCACTGCATGTCAGAAGTCCCATATCAGTGTAAAGTTTTGCTGTCTGATCGTTATAATTACCCGTTCCAAGATGGACATATCTTCTGATTCCATCCTCCTCGCGTCTTACAACCAACGCAATCTTTGAATGTGTCTTAAGTCCTACCAGACCATATATTACATGGCATCCCGCCTGTTCAAGTCTCTTTGCCCAGGCAATATTATTCTCTTCGTCAAACCTTGCTTTAAGTTCCACAAGAACTGTAACCTGCTTACCATTTTCTGCAGCCTGTTCCAGCGCTGCTATGATAGGCGAATTGCCACTGACACGATAAAGCGTCTGCTTGATTGCCAGAACATCCGGATCATTTGCCGCCTGCCTGATAAATTCAATAACAGGGGTAAATTCATAATATGGGTGAAAAAGAAGTATATCTCCTTTTTTTATCCTGTCAAATATATGGCTGTAATCTCCCATTCCAGGAACCGGCTGAGGCGCGTACTTAGGATACTTCAGATGATCAAATCCCTCGATTCCGTTCACCTTCATGAGAAATGTCAGATCAAGAGGGCCATTTATCTTGTATACAACCTCTTCCTCAACGCCAAGGTGCTTCTTCAGCTCCTTGAGCAGCTTCTTATCCATCGCTTCATCCACCTCAAGACGGATGACCTCGCCCCACTGTCTCTGTTTCAGCTGCTTCTCAATCTCCTTCAGCAGATCGGCAGTCTCTTCCTCATCTATAGAAAAGTCCGCATTTCTCATAATTCGATAAGGATACGCACAGACGATGTCATAACTGAGAAAAAGTTTATCAAGATTCTTCTCGATAACCTCCTCGAGCAGTATAATCTCAGTCACATCTTTTTCATCAGAAGGAAGTCTGACTATACGCGGGAGCACAGAAGGAACCTGTACAGTTGCTATATCTGTGACATCTTTCTTCTTATCATATATAAGTGCTCCTATATTGAGCGATTTGTTGCGGACAAGAGGAAATGGTCTGGACGAATCAACCGCCATCGGTGTGAGTACCGGATACACATCCTTTTCAAAATATTTGTCCACATATTTCGCCTGTTTTGGCGTAAGATCTTCGTAGTGTCTCACCAGTTTAAGTCCGTTCTGGGCAAGCTGAGGTATGAGCGATCTGTTAAGTGTCTGATACTGATTCTTCATAAATTCTTTTGTGCTGACGCGAAGGGCATCAAGCTGTTCCTGTGCCGTCATCCCGGCTATATCCTTCTTCGTATACCCGGCATGCACCATATCAACCAGAGACGCTATCCTGACCATGAAGAACTCATCAAGGTTCGATGCGGTGATACTGAGGAACTTTATCCTCTCAAACAGAGGTATGGTTTTATCCTTAGCCTCCGACAGGCATCTCTTGTCAAACTCCAGCCAGCTGAGCTCTCTGTTATAAAAAATCGGATTTTTTTCTGCCATATATTACAACCCCCTTTTCTGTTTTAATACAGGTTTTACTCCAAATACTTTTCTAAACAGTTCCGTCTTGGTCTTGAATACTCCTGTTTCAAGCGTTATATCGTTTAATGTATCAACCGTCATAGTCAGGACATTATCCTTGAATGTAAACTTCATATCACTTATTTTCTGCCTGTGGCTCTTGTCCAGCACATCAGCAAGCCTGAGTATGGATGTAAGCTTTGCCACCTTCATATAATCTGCCGTCATCAGGGAGACCTGGGCTTTTGTCTGGGATGGGAGGTAATAGTGATTGTATCTGACTATATTCGCTATCTCTTCTCTCTCCTTGTGGGACAGACCAAGTATCTCGGTCGACATTATAATATAATAAGAGATCTTTGTTCCCTCATTCATATTTACAAATTTGCCACAGCTGTGAAGCATGGACGCGATCTGAAGCTGCAGTCTCTCACGCTTGCCAAGTCCATGCGAACTTTTGAATGCATCAAATATATCAAGTGCATTCTGAGTCACGTTCTGAGTATGTTTTCTATTCACTTTGTATTTCTTTGCAATACTGTTCGCTGAGGCAATTATATCCTCATCAAAATCCTTGTTGATCAGCAGCGTTCCCTTCTTATCCATATAATCAGCCACTATTCCATCACAGAATGTGACATCTGGAGTAAGTATATCCTCAGCCCTTGAGTTATCAAGGAAAGACTGATATATGATTGCCATAGGAAGCATGAGAGTTGCCCGTTCGTAAGGAATTCCATATTTTTCA
>URJI01000088.1 GCA_900548215.1 uncultured Coprococcus sp.
CATAAAAGTTGACAACGAGCATTACAGCGTAGACGGATCAATGAAACTTGACGATTTAAACGATGCCCTGCATCTGAACATAGAATCTGAGGATTATGACTCTCTGGGAGGTTATATAACCGAGCTTCTTGATCACATTCCATCAAAGGGCGAATCAGTCTCAGACGACACATGTATTTTCAAAGTAACTGAGATGGATAAAAAACGTGTAGCACGAGTTCTCATCACCGTTCCTTCGATAAATGCCAGCACATCAGAGAGCGAATAACATACAAAACACTATATCCACAGGAGTAACATCACATATCACTCCCTACAGATATAGTGTTTTATTTTTTTCACTATCAAATTTTAATATTAATCACAAAACAACCTTGTAATGTAGTTTTGAATACTATATAATATGATACTAGAACTTGAACACACGTATCAACAAAAACTTTTAAGATTATACTTTTTCGGAGGCTGCACATGGACAAAAAAACAAATATAAAAGATATAATATCAATGGCCGGAGGGCTTGACTATATCAATCCTGGCGACATTCCTTCGATAGACCTTTACATGGATCAGCTGACCACATTTATGGAGGAACAGCTTGGAAAGAACAGACGAAATGATGAAGACAAAGTGATGACAAAGACTATGATCAACAACTACACCAAGAACAATCTCCTGCCATCACCTAATAAAAAAAGATATTCAAAGCAGCATCTTATACTGCTTATTTATATTTATTATCTAAAAAATATGCTTAGCATAAACGATATACACACCCTGCTGGAACCGCTTATAGATGGATATTTCAACACAAGCAGCGACGGCAAGGATATATCAGATATATATGCGCACCTTTACGAATACCTGTCTGACCACTATGGAGACATCATAAAAGACATAGTAAGAACTGCGAACAAGGCTGATGCCATGTATGATCTCGAAAAGGATCCATATCTTCACGACCTCAGTATGATTTCTCTTTTATCAGTGGATATATACGCTAAGAAGAAATATGTAGAACACCTTGTGGACAAACTCAGATCAGAATCAGATCATACCACACAACAACGTGAAAACAGGAACGTAAAGAACCAGGCTGCGGCAAAAAGACCAAAAGACCCCAAAAACAAGCCGCAGTCAACTAGAAATGCCAATACCAGCAACCCAAAAAAAGCTTAAACGGACTACCGTTTAAGCTTTTCATATATACAGGCAGCACCTGCTATTTATCTTTTGAATCTTCAGGATTCTGGAAGCTCTTCATTCTGGAAAATACCAATTCGTAGCCATCCTTTCCATAATTCAACGACCGGTTCACCCTGCTTATAGTCGCTGTGGATGCTCCCGTCTTCTCTGCAACCTCAAGATATGTATTCTCCTCTTTGAGCATCTTCGCCACCGCAAAGCGCTGCGCTATTGATAACAGTTCATTTACCGTACATACATCCTCAAAGAAATCAAAGCATTCCTCTTCAGTCTTCAATGTAAGTATTGCCTCAAACAAATCCTTTACTGCTTCAGTGTGTACTGTCTTTCCCATTTTTAAGCTCCTTTGCTGCTTTTATGACTTTAGCGTGATAAAGTATCTATACTATACTCCTGATCACTGTAATTTGCAATCTTTTTTAATCCACACTGCGAGTCCCTGTCTATTGACATAGAACTCTCCACAGCCTTCATCATCGATACGTATGTCATACTTCGCATTACCCATGACATCCGCAAAGTGAGCACCTGCAAACTGTTTTCCCACATACATTCTCTTGGTTCCGCCCACACCATCAGACATCACAACAGCAAGACCTGAATCCTTATGTTCCTCATCGCCTTCTCTGGTCCATCCAACCACATCACTGTGATCAAAATAATCATGCTGAATACCGTATGCATGCTTCTTTCTGAGCTTCAATATCTTGTTCAAAACAGTCTTCTTTGATCTTACCTTTACCTGAGGGATTCCTTCATAATCACCCATATAAAGGCACGGATATCCCTGCTGCCTGAGCAGTATGACCGCATATGCAAGTGGCTTGAACCAATCCTCGACATACGACTCAAGCACTCCGCCCTTCTGAGATTCATGATTGTCCACAAAAGTCACAGCCTTCTCAGGATTGCTCATCATGAGCGAGCCCTTAAGCAAGTCTGCCATATTGTACTCACCGCCAGCAACTGAGGCATCATGAAAATTGAAATGGAGTGGTACATCAAACATAGATATAGCATTATCTGCAGCCTTGATGTATCCATTCAGATAATCGACATTCCAGTGCCAGAAATCACCAACAGCAAATATGTCTTTATGTATATATTCACACTCCGTCTCAGCCATCTTCCTGCCTGATTCCGCAGGTACATCTGATGTACTTTGCACAAAATCCTTTATAAACCATGCAGGAACAGCCTCAGCCTCCTGGAATCTGAATCCATCCACATCAGTATTCTTCTCATACCACTGCGCCCAGCTCATAAGCTCATCGTATACTTCCTGATTATAAAAATCTATCTCACTGCCTATTATATAATCATACTTGGAGAATTCCTTCTCCGCCTCAGCTTCTTTCCGACCCTCAAGCTCGCATATGCGCTGTCTGAACTCAGCCTGATTCCAGTCTATTCCCGCAAAATGTCTCCAATTCCACTTAAACCTGGAATATTTACTCTTCCTTCCAGGGAATGTAAATCTAGACAACGCTCCCACAACTTTCTTGTTGCCTATCATCTGAGGGATATCTTTTGAATTGAAATCCGCCGCCGTAACTTTCTCTATCTTGTCTGCACCAAGCTTCTGTCTGACAGCTATATCTGCATATACATTTATCCCCTGCTCCTTCATAGCCTTTATGGCTGCTATGTATTCATCCTTTGTTCCGTATCTTGTTCCAACAGAACCCTTCTGATCAAATTCTCCCAGATCGTACAGATCATATGGTGCATAGCCCATATCTTCCTTTCCCTGCGCGCCCTTTGTTGCAGGTGGAAACCACACAGCCGTTGCCCCAAGCTTCTTAAGAACCGCAGCATTCTCCGCTGCTTTCTTCCACAAATCCTGGCTGTCTGGTGTATTCGCTGTAAAATACTGTACCAAAAGTCCGTTATCCTTCATCTCAATACCTCCGTTTTTGGCATATAATTACCCATATTCTAGATTATATCAAATCTGCATATATGAGTAAAGCCAAGATGCCAAAATGTGATTAATTTGCACTAAAAACCGCCTGTGAATTCAATCACAGACGGTTTTTTTCAGAATCACCCATGTATTTGCCAGCTTCGTCAGGCCACATACACACATCTTCCCAATTCTATACATTACATATTCTTTATTCTCTCTATAGCTTCAACAGTGTTCTCATATGTTCCAAATGCAGTAAGTCTGAAGTATCCCTCTCCACTCGGACCAAATCCTGAGCCAGGAGTTCCAACTACATTTGCATTTTCAAGAAGATAATCAAAGAAATCCCACGATGACATATTGTCAGGTGTCTTCATCCATATATAAGGAGCATTTACGCCTCCTGATACGGTATATCCTGCATCCTTAAGTCCCTGTGATATAACCTTTGCATTGTTCATATAATACGCAATCTGAGCCTTTGTCTGGGCCTTGCCCTCGTCAGAGTATACTGCATCTCCAGCCGCCTGGACAATATATGGTGCACCATTGAACTTTGTTCCATGTCTTCTTGCCCAGAGGCTGTGCATATACACACCATCAGCATCTTTAAGATCCTTCGGCACCACCGCATACCCCAGACGTGTGCCTGTAAATCCAGCATTCTTAGAAAAGCTCTTAAGTTCAATAGCACATGTTCTGGCGCCCTCGCACTCATATATTGTATGTGGTACATCTTCTTCGCTTATATAAGCCTCGTACGCTGCATCATATATGATCACAGCACCTACCTTATTTGCGTAGTCAACCCACTCCTGGAGCTGTGACTTCTTGATTGTTGCCCCTGTAGGATTATTTGGAAAGCACAGATATATAATGTCTGGTGCCTTCTTAGGAAGTTCAGGTGCAAAATTGTTGTCTGCAAGGCATGGCATATATATAACATCACTCCACAGCTCTGTATTCTTGTCATATGTTCCTGTTCTTCCAGCCATAACATTTGAATCTACATACACGGGATATACCGGATCACATACAGCTATCTTGCTGTCTGCTGTAAATATTTCCTGAATATTTGCAGAATCACTCTTTGCACCATCGCTGACAAATATCTCATCAGAAGAAATATCCACACCTCTGTCGGCATAATCATTCTTTGCAATTGTGTTTCTGAGGAACTCATAACCAAGGTCAGGAGCATATCCCTTGAAAGTCTCTGCCACTGCCATCTCGTCAACCGCCTTGTGAAGTCTTTCTATGATTGCGGGTGCAAGTGGCTGAGTAACATCACCGATACTAAGTCTTATAACCTTCTTATCAGGATGTGCAGCACTGAACTCTCTCTGTTTTCTGCCAACTGTTGAAAACAGATAACTTCCAGGCAGTTTTAAATAATTCTCATTTGCTCTAAACATTTTTTATCCTCCTATTTATATGTCTATCTTCACTAGCTTACGCAAGAGGAGCAGATTGCAGGGATAGACTGCAAGCACAGACTTCGTCACGCATTTCCTTCCAGATCAATATAACCATCAAACACTTCCCTTGCCGGACCAGTCATATACATTCTTCCGTCTGCATCAGATCTTATATCCAGATCTCCTCCATGCATCTTCACAGTTACACAGCCCTCCGTAAATCCCATGCGCATACACGCAGCTGCCACTGCGCAGGCGCCAGTCCCACAGGCCATGGTCTCACCGGACCCCCGCTCCCACACTCGCATGCGGACTGAAGATCTGTCCAGTACCTGTGCAAATTCAACATTTGCACCATACGGGAAGTCCGGTAGTTCTAAAACAGTATTCATCACATTCATATCACAGTCATCCACACATTTTGCAAATACCACAGCATGTGGATTTCCTACATCAACTTTCATCAGATCCTCATTTGCACCGCAAAACCGATCCATCCGAAGGTTCTCTATCTTTGGTATCCCCATATCAACTGTAACATATCTGACCACTCCGTCCACAGTGTCCAATTCGAGTTTTCTGATTCCTGCAAGCGTCTCTATCGTCAATGTATTCCGATCTATCAGCTTCCTGTCAAACACATACTTGCCGACGCATCTGATTCCATTGCCACACATCTGTGCTCTGCTGCCGTCTGCATTGTATATATCCATCCTGAAATCTGCTATATCAGAAGGTTTTATAAGTATAAGTCCATCGCTTCCTATGCCGGTATGTCTGTTGCTGACCATAATTGCAGCCTTATCAGGTCTGTCGATTTTATTCTCCAGACAGTTCACATACACATAATCATTCCCAAGTGCTTCCATTTTTGTGAAATGCAAGCCGAGCCCTCCTTAGAAGTCGCTAGAATTATCCAATATCATATATGACATTTCTACTATATTTATTCCATGATCCATGCTTTTCTTCTGAAGATATCTGTGAGCTCCCTGCTCATCATACTCAAAATCATTCATAAGCTTCAGCTTTGCAGCCTTGATCACTTTCTTCTCTTCTTCTGTCCTCTCCTTAGGTGTGGATTTTCGCTTTTTCCTCTCCCACAATATATTCTCTATGGTGAGTGATACAACATTCACAAAATCCATCGATTTGACCGGCATGGACAGACAGACGACTCCGCTGTCCTGCACTTCAGCATAGTTCTTCTTGCTGCTGAGAACAATCATCTCAAAGCCTTTCGGCATATAATTCTCCAGATCACAATACATCATATCCGAATATCTATAGCCGCATATTATCAATCCATCATCGCAGGCATCCACCGCCTGTGCCGCCTGTGCTCCGGTGGTACACATCTTGGTGACAGTTATGCCATTGCGTATAAGCAAATTCTTAATACTCTTTGCTTCTTCTATTTTCGGAAACACAACTATTACATTTACCAATTATCTGCACCTCTCACCAATAGTCCTCCACTCCGTAAACATTCAGCACATCATATTTATAGGTAAGCAGGGAACACCCCCGCTTACCTATACTGCTCAATCATATATAATTTGTCTCAAAACATTAGCCGCAAAACAGTCTCATCAGACTTTGTAAAGATAGTTTGAAATCTCCCAGTCTGTAACCTGTCTGGTGTACTCATTCCACTCTTCCATCTTTGCATTTGTATATCTCTCAAATATATGTGATCCTACAGCTTCCTTCATAAATTCACTATCGCTCATAGCCAAAGTTGCCTCCCTGAGATTTGCTGGAAGACTATGGATATGACGTGCCTTCTTCTCTTCTGGAGACAAGTTGAATATATTCGTATCTACACTTGGCGGAACTGGAAGCTGGCGCTTGATTCCATCAAGTCCCGCTTTAAGACATACTGCCATTGCAAGATATGGGTTAGCAGTTGGATCAGGGCATCTGAGCTCTACTCTTGTTCCTGCACCACGTGCACTTGGAATTCTGATAAGAGGACTTCTGTTCTTTGCCGACCACGCAATATAAATTGGAGCCTCATATCCTGGAACAAGTCTCTTGTATGAGTTTACAAGTGGATTTGTTATTGCCGTCATCTCCCTCATGTGCTCCATAATACCTGCAATAAACCAATATGCTTCCTGACTAAGTCCCAGCTTGTCATTCTCATCTGCAAATATATTCTTGCCATCCTTCTGGAGTGACATATTCATATGCATACCTGATCCGCATACGCCATACTTTGGCTTTGGCATAAATGTCGCGCAGAGACCATGTCTCTTGGCGATAGTCTTGACAACGAGCTTGAATGTCTCAATATTGTCTGCTGTCCTGAGTGCCTCTCCATACTTGAAGTCTATCTCATGCTGTGCTGGCGCAACCTCATGATGGGATGCCTCAATCTCAAATCCCATCTGTTCGAGAGTAAGAACCATATCTCTTCTTGCATTCTCCCCAAAATCCAGAGGTCCAAGATCAAAATAACTTGCTCTCTCGTATGTATTAGTCGTCGGCATACCATTCTCATCTGTTTGAAAAAGGAAAAACTCACACTCAGGTCCGACATTCATCTTGTATCCCATCTCTTCAGCCTCTGCCAAAGCTCTCTTAAGCACATATCTTGGGTCACCCTCAAAAGGTGTTCCATCAGGCTTATACACATCGCATATAAGTCTTGCAACTTTACCCTGCTGTGGTCTCCATGGGAATGTCTCATATGTATCATAATCAGGATAGAGATACATATCCGACTCCTCTATTCGAGCAAAACCCTCGATTGACGAACCGTCAAACATGATCTTGTTGTCAAGAGCCTTCTCTATCTGACTTGAAGTTATCGCTACGTTCTTAAGATCTCCAAAAATATCTGTAAACTGAAGTCTGATAAACTCTACATCATCTTCTTTGACCTTTTTCAATATGTCTTCCTTTGTGTATTTTCCCATCGCTATACTCCTTTTCTACACATTGTCTAAGCAGTCGCATCTAATATATTTATTCTAGACGACTGCACGCTTCATAGCTAGAGTAATAATAAACTTTGACAGAACTTTTGTCAACACGGTTAAGCAGATGAGCTGTCTCTCCCATTTCCAAAAATCTTTCATCTTGTTATCATATTTACATTCACATCTGAATCAATATTAACAAAAAACCCGCTACCCAACAATAAAGTTGAGCAGCGGGTCTTATATACTTATCACTGATAAGAATTAATCCTGAACGTATGGTAATATTGCAATCTGTCTAGCTCTCTTGACAGCAATTGTTATTGCTCTCTGATGCTTTGCACATGTTCCTGTGATTCTTCTAGGAAGGATCTTGCCTCTCTCAGAAATATACTTTCTGAGTGTGTTTGAATCCTTGTAATCAATCACAGCATCTTTATTTGCACAATACTCGCAGACTTTCTTTCTTCTACGGATATTTCTTCTCTTCATTGGAGCGTCAGCTCTATCAGTCTTGTTATAAGCCATTGTATTTACCTCCTGTTTTATTTGAATGGTAAATCGTCCTCTATACCCTCAGGTATACTCATAAAACCTTCAGCACCTGCATTGCCAGGTTCCGGTCTTCCAGCAGGCTGATATCCACCATTACCTGATGTCTGTCCACTGGCAGCTTTGCTCTCTGCAAACTCCTGCTCCTCGACAACAACATCGGTAGTGTATACCTTGTTACCATCCTTATTCGTATAGCTTCCAGTCTGAATTCTACCTGTTATAGCAATCTTCGTGCCCTGCTTGAGATATTTCTCAGCAAACTCAGCGCTCTTTCCAAATGCTACGCAACCTATAAAATCTGCAGTCTGGTCACCGTTTCTATTGAATCTTCTGTCTACAGCCAATGTGTATCTTGCAATAGCCATCTGGCCATCGCCCGAACCTGACTGTGAATATCTAACTTCCGGATCACGGGTAAGTCTACCCATCAATATTACCTTGTTCATTATAGAATACCTCCTATTACTCGGCGTCTAATCTAACGCAAAGATATCTAAGAACGGATTCCATAATACGAATGTTAGCCTCAAGCTGAGCTGGTACGTCAGCATCTGCATCGAACTGAATGAAGTAGTAGTATGCTTCGTTCATCTTCTGAATCTCGTAAGCAAGCTTCTTAAGTCCACACTCGTTTACATCTGTAATTGTAGCGTTAGCCTTCTCAATATAAGACTTTACCTTATCAACTACAGCTGTTCTGGCTTCCTCATCAATCTTTGCACTAACAACTAAAGTCAATTCATATTTGTTCATTACATTGCACCTCCTTATGGTCTCTGGCCCATACACTTATATGAGCAAGGAATATGATTAATACATCACAAGTGTTGATGTTATCATATTTTTCAATGTTGTTCAAGCACTTTTTACGTTATTTTGCCGTTAATTTTTATTTGTTTTTTCAATTTGCAATTCTATCTCCGCGTTTGACTTTCTCTCCTGAAAATCTGAAAACTATTTTTTATCATATATCATGTACAAACTCCGTGACATGTTTTCTGCTCCATATCGGAAACATGTTTCTCTGACACTTAGGGTTCTCTCTCTGTTCGATACCTATGGTCTCAAAAAATGATTTCCACATATCTGTATACTCATCCCTCATCTTTTCAGCTTTTGAAAGCGCTTCCGCCTCGTTGTCCGTAAGCACCCTTATATACATATTCTTATCTCTTGGATGTACTGCCGCAAGCCGTCTATTGTCATCCATGATCATCCAGTGCTCGGACATCATACGATCAGCAAAATGCTCGGCCACAGGTATCAGGACATTGTTCCTGGGCTCTATATGACATACATATACTCTTCTGTCTATCGCAGTAAATCTTGCAAATTCCCTGAATCTGTGCACTTCGTTTCCCACCGTTCTTCTAAGTTCCATCACCTTCATAACCTCCGGCAGTATAAGCATATGTTCCACCTTCCGCCCCTCTTTGAACGCTACTATCAGATACCTGTACACGGCATCAAGTGCGTCATTCTGCCAAGACATAAGGGCATAAAACATATTCATATACACTATATCAGAGATTCTGCGAACCGACCTCATAACCTTATCACTCTTCTCATAATCTGCATCCACATGTATATAATCAGCAAACATATCGAGCTGCCTCAAAGGTTCGCGCATAAGGCAGACACCGCTATGTCCCACACCAAGTGCACAACTCCACGCATCATATATGCATGTCAGCATATCCTCATAACTACTTCCACATATAAACACTTTCATCTATACCACCTCACACCTGCATTCCTATATCAAACAGTGTCATCTGTCTGAACTGCTCATCCTTATGACGGATCTCCCAGTTCTCTTTCCTGTTCACATCTGTCATCTCCCGTTCTATATAGTCCTGCTCAACAGGAATCTTGTACATCATCCTGCCGCCGCACGTTATGAAGTAATGTGCCCTTTTCAGAACAACGCCCATCTTCTTCAGACTCTCAAATGTCAGAAAGCCATACCTTCTGGCCCTGACTATTCTTCCTGCAGACTTTGGGCCAACGCCTGGTATCCTAAGAAGCATGTCGTATCCGGCAGTCTGAACCTCTACCGGGAACTGATCAAGATGTCTTACCGCCCAATTGCACTTGGGATCCATCCTATAGTCAAGATTTGGGGCTGAATCCGAGACTATCTCTTCAGCCCTAAATCCATAGTATCTGATAAGCCAGTCTGCCTGATACAGCCTGTGCTCCCTGAGAAGCGGAACCTCTGTGCCAATAGCCGGAAGTGCAGCATCATCGTTTAACGGTATATACGCAGAGTAAAACACTCTCTTCAGATCATAATTCTGATATAGTGTCTGAGCAGTTCTTATCAATGTGTAATCTGTCTCTTCTCCTGCTCCCACTATCATCTGTGTGCTCTGCCCTGCCGGCGCAAATGGTCTCCGCCTGTCCAAATCATGAAACATAACCGGCAAAAGACCATCTGCAGGCTTCGCAACAGTTTTCTCCGACGACCCGGAAGGTCCGGGAATCAAGCTATAATTGTCCACGCCACGGTCTCCCAGCCTGCAATCAGCAGAATGATCAGTATTAAATATGCTGCCAGCAAGATACCTGTTGATTCCGCTTCTCTCCATCTTCTCTGACTTTCCCACAGCAACGCGATGTGCTCCTATGGTATTCGCAAGTTTTCCCATAGGATCAAGTATAGTCGTAAAACTCTTATTCGGAGCTAGTTTTCTCAGACTCTCATCAGTTGGAAGTTCCATATTCACACTTACCCTGTCAGACAGATATCCTGCCATACTGATAAGGTCATCCGATGCACCAGGTATCGTCTTAACATGTATATAACCGTTAAACCTATACTTTGTTCTGAGAAGATACAACGTCTCACACATCTTCTGCATAGTATATGTTGGATCTCTCAAAATACCAGAACTTAAAAACAGCCCTTCTATATAATTGCGCTTGTAGAATTCTATCACCAGATCACACAGTTCATCCGGCTCAAATGTCGCCCTGGGCACATCATTGCTTCTGCGGTTAAGGCAATACTTGCAGTCAAATATGCAATGATTCGTCATAAGCACCTTAAGCAGCGATACACATCTTCCATCCCCCGCAAAGCTATGACAAATCCCGCATGACACGCTATTGCCAAGCGAACCTTTCACTCCTTTCCTGTCAACTCCGCTGGAA
>URJI01000089.1 GCA_900548215.1 uncultured Coprococcus sp.
AGACTGCCCATTTGTAGTCATAAGAGTGTTGATCTGGTACTGGATAGTCTGAACACCTGACTTGAGCTCATCTTTCAGTCTTTCTGTTATGAGCTTCTCAAGGGTGTCAGGATCTATCTTGTCGCCAAATTCTTCGGTATATCTCTTCTTATATTTGTTGTAGCTCTTTCTGAGGTACTTGCCAAGATGACGGACGTCAACCGACTGACCGCCATACTGGCTGGATGCAACGGATGCTATTATCTGTGTGACAATAGTACATGCAACCTGAAAACTCTTAGGGCTTTCGATAAGTTTTCCGTTCATTACGGTGCCGTTGTCCAACATATCACCTATATTTATAAGGCAGCAGTTGAATATCGGCTGCAGGAAATAGTCTGCATCGTGAAAATGTATAGCACCCTCTTCGTGAGCTTTGGAAATCTTCTCAGGAAGAAGCATTCTCTTTGTGAGGTCCTTTGATACTTCACCGGCGATGAGGTCTCGCTGTGTAGATGCAACGGTTGCGTTCTTGTTGGAATTCTCCTCCATGACGTCCTTGTTCCGGTTCTGTATAAGACTGAGTATGGAGTCGTCAGTGGTGTTGGCCTTCCTTATAAGTTCGCGGCTATATCTGTATATGATGTATGTTTTGGCGAGTACGAACTTGCCGTCAGCCATAATTCCCTGTTCGATGATATCCTGGATATCCTCGACAAGCATTCTCTTTCTGTTCTTTGCCTCGATGCTTCCTACAATCTCTTCAATTTTTTCGTCAGAAATTTTCTCGCAAGGCTCTACTTCCGAATTGGCCTTCTGAATTGCGAGGATTATCTTGCTTCGGTCGTATGTGACGGCACGACCATCTCTTTTGATAACTTGCATTTCCAAATCTCCCTGTGTATTGTGTGTAATGTGAAAGTGTGTTAAAAAAGTATGCTCCCCTAAATATAGTGTTGATGGAAAAGCACGACAACTATATATTGTATATTGGCTGAAAAAGCCGCAAAAAAAATTAGCGACAAAAAACTGCCTCGTCGCAAATACCCACACAGATGTCTCAACATTGACGATTATATCATTACCATATTTGTTTGTCTACAGTATATTTGGAAAAAGTACAAAATATAGAAAAAAGAAAATTATGGTTAACTATATATTGTAGTTTTGTCTTTGAATAATGTGAAAAGGTGATTGCGCGTCACAAAAAGTGACCCCAACATGTAATTGTGAGAATTCTATGAATTGGGGCAAATTGCTTTATTTTTGCACAAAAGTATGATATAAGTTTATTCGTTGGAGATTATCAAAGGATAATAATCTTTAAATATAAGTGTAAAAGAGGTATAGAAATGAGAAGATTAAAAAAAGGCTGTGTGGTAGTCGTTGCTTTCGCACTGTCCATGGCACTCATGACGGGGTGTGGAGATAAGAACGGAAAAGATGATAAGATTGCTGCTACATCGACAGATGCAGTAACCACTGAGGGCACTGCGGATTCAGGCAGTGGCACGTCGGCAACAAGTTTTAGCAGCATAGAGGATATGGTTGACCAGTATGCAGCTGATGTTCAGCTCGGTGACTACAAGGGCATGACTTATGAGGACAAGACGGAGGCTGTAACAGATGCGGAAGTTCAGAGTAAGGTTGACGAGTTTGTAGATGGACTTGCAACATTTGACAAAGATACTACGAGTGCGGCAAAAAAAGGCGATACAGTGAATATTGACTTTGTCGGTTCCGTTGATGGGGAAGAATTTGAAGGCGGTAATTCCAATGGAACAGGATATGATCTCGTTCTTGGCTCAGGATCATTCATCGATGGATTTGAGGATCAGATAATAGGACATAAGGCTGGGGACAAATTCACAGTTACAGCGACATTCCCGGAGAACTACGGAAAAGAAGAGTTGAATGGCAAAGAGGCTCAGTTTGAGACGACTCTCAATTATATAAAGATTGACAAGCCGGCTACATACAATGACGAGCTTGTAGCAGCAAACACTGATTATAAGACCACAGCTGAGTACGAGGCAAGTGTCCGCAAGGAACTTGAGCAGGATAAGGCAGATTCAGCACTTGCAAGCGCACAGAATGAGATCATGGTCAAGGTTATCAACAACGCCGTGATCAATAATCTTTCAGTAGATGATATACAGGCAAGCACTGACAATCTCATATCATCCATTAAGTCACAGGCTGAGACATATGGAATGGACTATGCAACATATATCTACTATTATTATGGATATGACGATTCAGATAAATTTGAAGAGTATGTAAAGAGTATCTGCGAGGAGGCACAGAAGGAGAAGATGGTTATGTGTGCCATTGCAAAGAAGGAGAACATTACCATCACTGACGAGGAGACAGATGCATACCTGAACGATTATGCAGCCAAGAACAGCATCGATGTGGACAGCCTGAAGAGCACACTCACAGACGTTGAATGCAAGTACAACGCGCTGGCAAAGAAAGTCATGGATTTCCTTGTTGAGAATGCAAAGGCAACTGAGGTAACTACAGCAGCTGCAACAGAGGCAGATTCTGAGTCTGCAGATGATCAGGAGGAGACCACAGCTGAAGAGACAGAGGCAGATACAGAAGCAGATACCACTGCTGAGTAAGATGAGATATGGAGAGATAATATGAGAGTAAAGAAGATATTTGCATATGGAATGGTCGCAGTCATGTGTGCTGGAATGATGACCGGCTGTGGCAAGAATGATACAAAAAGCCAGTTCAAGACGTATTCAAAGTGTGCAACTGTGGATAAGGCTGCGTACACAGATATAGAATATGTGCCTGAGTCAAGAGAAGTTTCGCAGGAGGATGTTGACAGTGCGATAGACAGTTTCTGCAGCGACAACTCAGAGACAACACAGGATAAGACGAGTGCTATAAAGGACGGAGATAAGGTAAATGTGGACTATGTTGAGACAATCTCCGGTACAGAGAAGGACAGTAAGACAGCATATGATATAACCATCGGAAGCAATACTCTTGGTGATGGCAGTGATGAGCAGCTCATCGGAAGCAAGCCTGGGGATAAGAAGACTGTCACAGTGTCATATCCTGATGATTACAGTGATACCACAGTCGCAGGACTCACAGCAGAGTTTGAGGTTACTATCAATTATATAGCAGTGACAAATGTTCCTGAATACACAGATGCTCTCGTAAAGAAGGCGTCAGATGGAGAATATACAAATACAACAGATTACACTGCGCATCTGAAGGAAGACCTTCAGGATGAGAAGAACAAGTCAGCAGACAAGGCAGACAGAGAGGCTGTACTTAAGGCTGTCGAGGAGAAGGTTACATTTGACAAGTATCCTGAGGATGAGATTCAGTCGTCGGTTCAGAGCCTTGTGTCGAACATTAAAAGTGCTGCTCAGAACTATGGAATAGATTTTGAGACATATGCAAAGTATCTCATGGGATATCAGGATGAGGCGGCTTTCCTTGATTACCTTCACACAACCGTTGAGAGCGTTATGAAGGAGAAGATAGTTGTGTCATGCATAGCTCTTGACAATGACCTTTTAGCTGACGATAGTGATATAGCAGATTACAGGAAGACTCTGATGGAGGAGAACAATCTGGAGAATGATTCAGACATAGACCAGTATTATTCTGCTGATGATATCATGTTTTTTGCAACAGAGGAGAATGTGCTCGACTTCCTGATGGACAGAGCAGTTCAGACTGAGGCGACAGCGACAGATGCAGACAAGACAGAAGAAGGGACAGCAGCTGCTTCAGAAGGCAGCACTGCTGAGGATGCAACGGCTGCTTCAGAAGATAACACTGACGAGGATGCAGAGGCTGACACTACTGTCGGCACCGAGGCTGAATAAAAGAAAATATAGGATTACGTAGGAATAAAATATATAGACAGACATATTTTATATGTAAAGAAGGAGGCTGTGCGTGCAGTCTCCTTCTTTGCGTGTATATAGTAAAACTTTATAAATCTGGGATAAGTCCCTGGTATTCTGAATATGCAGAAATGCTGCTGTAAAACTGAAATGGCGCCCGCAGGGAAAACTAGATAAAGAAAACTGTAGATTATAAGCATTGACTGGTGAATCGATCACATTTAGAATAGAAATATCAGTGTTTTACAGAAAGCATTAAGTTTATATTGGAAAACATGACAAGAAGCGTCAGCCCCTGTAGAGAAGGTGTTCATTACCTGATAAAACAATAATAATGGGCTGATGTTCGATGAGAAAGGGGATATTATGAAAAAGAACATTGCAAGAAAATGCCTGTGCATAGCGCTTGCATCGGCAATGGTATTCGGTGAAGCGGGTACAGTGATGGCTGCACAGGGGGAGAGCGCGTCTGCAGGACAGGATATTGCCGTGAGTGCGCAGGCAGAAGATTCGTCAGCAGAGCTGGCAGAAGCGCCGCATATGTGGTATGCGGATGCCTATGATTCGGGTGACAACATTCATATTTCTGGAAATGGAACTGGGAAAAGAATATGTGCATGGGTAAATGGAGTTCTCGTCAAAGAGATAAAGAACAGTTCAGACACAGACAGCTGGAGTATGAATGTGGATATCACCAAGAGATTTGCATCGAAGTACACGGTCAAGATTGTGGCTTATAGTTCAGATGGCACCAGCGTATCGAGCAATATTGCTCCTATTGTTGTAAAGAGTATAGCTGTAAGCTCGGATTTGAAAGCGGTGGCAGGTGCGGCTGTTGGTAGTAAAGGATATGCAAAGAGTACGGGTATCAGCTTAAAAGGAAGATTTACTGAATATTTCAGTGGTAAGTGTATCTATCAGGTATACAGATCTGTAAAGGCAAATGGCACATACAGCCTGATTGCTACTAACATGGCGACTTTTGATGACGGGATATCTTATGTAGATACAAAAGCAAAACCGGGTGTGACGTATTACTATAAGATAAAACTTGCAACCGGAAAAGATAAATATATAACAAAGAATACTGTATATGCAGTCAGCGGCATCGTATCGGTCAGGGGTTCTTATCCGGAAGTTTCTGGCTTTTATGCCAATAGTTACAGTGATTCAAAAACTGGTAAGACTGGTGTAACTGTAGTTATGAGTTCTGATCTCGCAAACCAGTATGATGTCTACCGTTCGACCAATAAGAACAGCGGATACAAAAAGATAAAAACAGTATACTCAAATTATTACAATGATCAGGGACTTAGACGGGGAACGGTATATTATTACAAAGTCCTTCCAAAATATTATGATGTGTCTACAAAGAAAATATATAACGGTAAGATGACAGAGCCAGTGGCTGTTAAGTATATAATGGATAACTGGGCATCACCATATCTGACTCAGGTTGGAGACCGGGCGCTCAAGGTAGAATGGGGCTCAAGTTTCAACAAAGCGGCCGACATTTCATATGAAGTGTGGGGAAAACGTACGGATATTTCCGGTCTCGGCTACAGGAAACTTGTGACGACAAAGGGATCATCATGTATTCTTAGAAATCTTGCTTCTGATGGAACATACAGTATAAGAGTCAGGAAAGTTAAAAAGGCTGGCGCTGCTATAAAGTATGAGTGGTCAGATGTATCAGAAAGAACAATGGGGTATACAGACAAGGTTGTTGAACTTAGGTATGACACACTGTCATCTGCTATTAATTCAGCAAAGAATGCCCTCACAGTAAGCTATAAGATCTCCTGGTACAGAGATTGGGGAGCAAGTGGATATATTATCAAAGCTTACAACAATTACACTGGAAAAATTGATAAGATAGCTACCATTAAATCTGGAAAAACAACATCGTATATTTTCAAGAATGTCAGCACAAAAACAGCTGGTCTGAAATATGATTGTGTATATGTGTATCCATATAAGGGAAGCGCTATTGGTGATCCTGATGGCAATACCTGGAGCATAAAACGGCTTACTTCTGTAAAGAATGTCAAAGCAGTGCGACTTGGAGAGACTTCATCAAAGATAACCTGGAAACCGGTTCCTGGAGCAAAGAAGTATATTGTATATCGTGATACAGAGCTTGGATTCAGACAGCAGATTGCTGAGACGACGCATACATACTTCATTGACAAGAATCTGACAAATAATTACACATATACTTACAGTGTGGGTGTGGAGTCTGCTTATGACGGATTTGGCGACCCGACAATAATTTATTCTTCGTCGTATACACATAAGATAGCGACTCCTAAGATTACAGGTATGGCTAATTCTGCTGCGGGAGCTGTCACAATCAGATGCGCAAAGGTTGCTAATGCGAAAACATATGTTGTGTATCGCTCAACGACTAAAAATGGTACATACAAAAAGGTTGGAAAGTTGGCATCTAATCTGACATTTGTGGACAAAAAGCTCTCTAAAGGAAAATCATATTATTACAAGGTTGTAGCATTCTCTGTAAATGATGGTGGAAAAGCTGTCAGATCAGCAGCTTCTGTTGTAAAGGGAATTGTGATCAAAAAGTAAAAGGGAAGGGGTTAAGTATGAAGAAGAGTTTTGGAAAGAAAGCCTTGTGTATAGCACTTGCCTCGGCGATGCTGTTCGCTGGTGCGCCATCTGTCATGGCAGCTGATACACAGGTGACTGGATATACAGAAGAACAGGCAGCTACGGCCAGTGTAGAAGCATCTATAATAGGAACGTCGCTTGAACGTGGCACGGTGATAAATTCAGCCTGCCTAAATCTTGGGGCAAGTGGGACTGGTGACAGGGTCGAATTTCTGGTAAATGGTTTGGTTTACGCTGTTGCGTACGGTGACAGTTATAGCGGAGAATGGCATATTGATTCTTTGTTCTATGGAAAAGCAGGTGCATCATATAAGTTTACTCTCGTTGTTTATGGAAGCGATGGAAGTAAGATTACAAAAGACCTTGGAACAAAGAAGTTTGTTACCCCGGTATTTGGGAAGGATATATATTCCACAGGGTCATATAAAGATTTATCAAGTATATCGACGGGATATAACAAGATCAACGGAATAAGAGTGTATGCAAATTTTGCAAAGACATCTTTACCGGGGTTCTGTTATAGAGTTCTGAGATCTACGAAGCAGAATGGCCCATACAGTGTTGTGGGTACAGGTGAGATGTCTGGCAATGCTGCCGGAGTATATTACAATGATACCTCTGCAAAGCTCAACTGTGATTACTATTATAAGTATCAGATAATAACTGGAACTGATAAATATATAAAGACGTCAAAGGTAGTTGCAACTTCACCTGTGATCAAGGCAGATGCAGCTCTTGGAAAGGCTGTTTATGTCGATGCGGAATGTGGCAGCAAGGGCGTGGATATAACTGTGGATTCCAGAAATATAGAATATAATCAGTTCGATCTATACCGTTCCACAAGCAAGACGAAAGGCTATAGGAAGATAAAGACACTGACTACGGATTATAGGTATACTGATACTACGGCTAAAGCTGGTGTATTGTATTACTACAAGGCGGTCCCTAAGTATTATGATATAAAGACAGGAAAACTCGTTGCCGGACCTTCAACAAAACCACAGGGCATCAAATTGGAACTTGGCAACACTGAGGTGACAGCATCACAGGTGTCTGCTTCGGCCGCAAAGCTGAGCTGGGGCAGAACCCGCGGAGCAAATGTTTATGAAGTGTGGATGAGAAATGATTCCATTTCCGGTGATAGTTTTCACAGGGTGGCAACTACAAAGGATCTGTCAGTTACAGTCAGAGGGCTGGAAACTGGAAGCAGGTATCAGTTCATAGTCAAATCACAGTGCCGGAGTAATGGAAATGTGATTTGCGAGAATCAGAGTGATACATATCTTATAGTCGGATTTGTCCAGAGAATTGAAGATTTTAAGGTGATTTATAGAACTTCAACTGCAAACGCAGCAAAGACCAGCATAGCTGTTACGACAGCTGTTTCGTGGAGAAAAGTCTGGGGGGCAACCGGATATAAGATTATGGCATACAATAGATATACCAATAAGCTGGAATGTGTTGCAACCTTGAAATCGGCTTCCACTGTTACTTATAAATTCCGCAATCCGGGAAGTAAGGCGAAAGGAATAAAGTATACATGGGCATATGTGGTTCCTTACAGGGGAAGTCTTGTGGGGGACGAAAGCCAGCATATCGCTATGAATATAATGCCTATGGCAAAGAATGTTAAGGCTGGCAGGCTCAGCAACTCTCAGGTCAAAGTAATCTGGTCTGCTGTTGCGGGGGCTGATTCATATACCGTGACAAGGACATTTGATAAAATGTATAGCTATAGTTCTGATGTGGATGTTCCTGGTACATCGTATGTGGATGAGAAAATTACAACAGGTACAGCATATAAATATGTTGTCAGGGCATGTACCAGTATTGCTGGAATGCAGAACAGTGCAGATGCTACAGATTCAGAGATAGGACGCACAGGAAGTGCAAGATATGTTCACAAGGTGGGTACACCTAAGATCGCAGCTGCGGAAAATACAGCTGCAGGAACTGCTACACTTACATGGAAGAAAATATCCCTTGCAAAGTATTATATTGTGTACCGTAGTACACAGAAGAACGGAACCTACAGCAAGATCGGAAGCACTGTGAAACTTACATACGCTGACAAGAAAGCTGTGAAGGGAAAGACTTATTACTATAAGGTGAAGGCTGTGTCTATAGGGGATAACGGAGTAGTGTCAACATCAGCATCCTCACCAGTGGCATATGTAAAGAGTACAAAATAACATAGGGTTGACATGAGATATTATCATGTTATGCCGAAAAAGGGCGGAGTCGTATTCCTATTTTCAGATAATGGGAGTGTGGCTCCGCATTTGTGTGCAGGTAATGCTCATTATATATGAAAAAATCCTGAGTATGAAGAAAAAAATGTTGACATACCTGAACATACAGTATATTATATTAACGTTCGTTGTGAACATGCGGAAGTGGCGGAATTGGCAGACGCGCAGGCTTCAGGTGCCTGTGGTAGCAATACCGTGTGGGTTCAAGTCCCATCTTCCGCATTTTTTTATACCATAGTGTGCGATATGCAAAGCTGTGGAACCAATATTTATGATATTTAGGAGGTATGTGCGGCAATGGCAGAGAAGAAGAATGTGGTTACTTATTCAGGTCTCAAAAAGATAGAGGAAGAACTTCAGGATCTGAAGGTTAATAAACGTAGAGAGATCGCAGCTAAGATCAAAGAGGCCAGAGAACAGGGAGATCTGTCAGAGAATGCAGAGTACGATGCAGCCAAGGATGAGCAGAGAGATATCGAAGCAAGAATCGAGCAGCTTGAGGCAATGCTTAAGAATATAGAAGTAGTTGATGAGGATGAGGTCGATACTGGAGTTGTGGGTATCGGATGCAAGGTAATTGTATATGACTACGAGTTTGCCGAGGAGATCGAGTATGATATCGTGGGATCATCACAGGCTGATATCATGAACAACAAGATCTCTGATGAGTCACCAGTTGGAATGGCACTCAAGGGTGCAAAGGTTGGTGAGGAAGTTCTGGTGGAAGCACCGGACGGAGAGTTTAAGTACAGAGTACTTGATATTAAGAGACAGGAGCTGTAAGAGAAGATGGCAGAGCAGAACAACAAGGGAAATGAGCAGGATCTTAATAAACTGAAGATGGTTCGCCGTGAGAAACTGGCAGATCTTCAGGCAGCAGGCAAGGATCCATTTGTTATAACTAAGTATGATGTGCAGCATCATAGTATAGAAGTAAAGGACATGTACACAGCACATGAGGCTGAGCTCCTTGCGGGAAGACAGGAGCCTTCAGTAGAAGGTCTTGACGAGGCAGAGAAGAGAGAAGTTATCAACAACGATTACAATGAGAGAAGAGCTATCATGGACGCTTCACCTATCAATGTGAGCATTGCGGGACGTATGATGTTCAAGCGTGTCATGGGTAAGGCTTCTTTCTGTAATATTCAGGACCTCAAGGGCAATATTCAGGTATATGTTGCCAGAGATCAGATCGGCGAGGAGTCATATGCTGACTTTAAGAAGTCAGATATAGGTGATATATATGGAGTTAAGGGTTATGCTTTCAGAACAAAGACGGGCGAGATATCCATACATGCTGAAGAGATAACACTTCTGTCCAAGTCACTTCAGATGCTCCCGGAGAAGTTCCATGGACTGACAGATACAGATATGAGATATCGTCAGAGATACGTGGATCTGATCATGAATCAGGACAGCAAGGAAGTATTTATCAAGAGATCACAGATATTAAAGGAGATCCGTAATTTCCTGGCTGGACGTGATTTCATGGAAGTTGAGACCCCTATGCTTGTATCCAATGCCGGTGGTGCTGCAGCGAGACCATTTGAGACACATTACAATGCGCTCGATGAGGATGTAAAGCTTCGTATATCATTGGAGCTTTATCTCAAGAGACTTATCGTCGGTGGTCTTGAGAGAGTATATGAGATTGGAAGAGTGTTCCGTAATGAGGGCGTTGACACACGTCACAACCCTGAGTTCACCCTCATGGAGTTATATCAGGCATACACAGATTACTATGGTATGATGGAGCTGACAGAGTCCATGTTCCGTTACCTCGCAGAAAAGGTATGTGGAAGCACCAAGATTTCATATAATGGAATAGAGATCGACTTTGGAAAGCCATTTGAGCGTCTGACTATGGTCGATGCTATAAAGAAGTATACAGGTGTTGATTTTGATCAGGTTGCTGATGATGCTGAGGCGAAGAAGATCGCTGACGAGCATCATGTAGAGTACGAGGAGCGTCACAAGAAGGGCGATATCGTGAACCTGTTCTTTGAGGAGTTCTGTGAAGAGAATCTGATTCAGCCTACATTTATCATGGATCACCCGATAGAGATCTCACCACTTACAAAGAAGAAACCTTCAGATCCTACAAAGGTTGAGCGTTTCGAGCTCTTTATCAACACATGGGAGATGTGTAACGCTTACTCAGAGCTGAACGATCCGATCGATCAGCGTGAGAGATTTGCCGCTCAGGATGCAAACGCAGCAGCCGGAGACGACGAGGCTGAGCACACAGATGAGGATTTCCTCAATGCACTTGAGATCGGTATGCCACCTACAGGCGGTATCGGTTATGGTATAGACAGACTGGTTATGCTCCTTACAGATTCACAGGCGATCAGGGATGTTCTTCTGTTCCCGACAATGAAGTCCCAGGGTGCTGCAAAGAACGAAGCAAATAATG
>URJI01000090.1 GCA_900548215.1 uncultured Coprococcus sp.
CTTCCCATTCACAGAGCCTTCAGCAGAGTGTGATATCACATGCTTCAAGTGCGGCGGTAAGGGTTGCCGTGTATGTAAGGGCAGCGGATGGATAGAGATCCTTGGATGTGGTATGGTTCATCCAAAGGTTCTCCGCGACTGTGGAATAGACCCTGAGGTATATTCAGGATTTGCATTTGGAATCGGACTTGAGAGAGTAACACTTCTCAAGTATGAGATAGATGACATGAGACTTCTCTACGAGAACGACATGAGATTCTTAGACCAGTTTTAAGTATGTGTCAAGTTTTCTGTGAAAACTTGACATGCAGCTCCAGCCATTTGCCGAAGGCAAATTTTGCATGGCTGGAGTTCAATGATAAATAGGAGGACAAATAGATGAATACACCAATTTCATGGATAAAGGCATATGTTCCTGATCTGGACGTGACAGCTCAGGAGTTTGTAGATGCCATGACTCTCTCAGGATCACATGTAGAGGGTTACGAACAGAAGGACAAGAATCTTGACAAGATCGTTGTCGGCAAGATTCTTACTATGGAGAAGCATCCGGATGCAGACAAGCTTGTAGTATGTAAGGTAGATGTGGGACAGGCGGAGCCTCTTCAGATCGTGACCGGAGCAAAGAATGTAAAGGTCGATGATCTCATCCCACTTGTACTTGACGGTGGTAAGGTTGCGGCAGCACACGGTGACAACAATGAATACCCTGACGGAATCAAGATCAAGAAGGGCAAGCTTAGAGGCGTCTTGTCAAATGGTATGATGTGCGGTATAGAGGAACTTGGTTCATCAAGAGACTTTTATCCGGAAGCACCGGAGGATGGCGTGTATGTATTCCCAGTGGAGTCAGGTGTGAAGCCGGGAGATGACGCTGTGAAGGCACTTGGACTTGACGATGTTGTAGTTGAGTACGAGATCACATCCAACAGAGTAGACTGTTTCTCAATGATCGGTATGGCAAGAGAGGCAGCAGCTACATTTGACAAGCCATTTTACCCACCAGTGGTAACAAAGACAGGAAATGACGAGGACGTCAATGACTATATATCAGTAGAAGTAAAGGATCCTGACCTCTGCCCTAGATATACAGCAAGGGTTGTCAAGAACCTGAAGATCGGACCTTCACCAAAGTGGATGCAGCAGAGACTTGCTTCACAGGGAATCCGTTCGATCAACAACCTTGTCGATATAACAAACTACGTTATGGAAGAGTACGGACAGCCAATGCACGCATATGATCTCAGCACTATAGCTGGCAATAAGATCGTAGTACGCCGTGCAAATGACGGAGATACATTTGTCACGCTTGATGGACAGGAGAGAAAGCTTGACCATGACGTTCTGATGATCTGTGACGGCGAGAAGGAGATCGGTATCGCCGGAATCATGGGCGGCGAGAATTCCATGGTAACAGACAGCATCGAGACACTGCTCTTTGAGGCAGCATGCTTTGATGGAACAAATATCAGACTTTCATCGAGAAGAATCGGACTTGCAACTGATGCGGCAGCCAAGTTCACAAAGGGTCTTGATCCAAATCTTGCTATGGAGGCAATAGACAGAGCGTGCCAGCTCATCGAGGAGATGGGCGCAGGTGAGGTAGTCGGCGGAGCTGTCGATGTATATCCAAATCCTGTACAGGACAAGAAGCTTCCATTTGAGCCTGACAAGATGAATGCGCTTCTCGGAACAGAGGTTGAGCCTGAGAAGATGCTGTACTACTTCGGCAGACTTGGTCTCACATACGATGCAGAGACAAACACACTGGATGTGCCAAGCTTCAGACAGGATCTGAACTGCATGGCAGATCTGGCAGAGGAGGTTGCAAGATTCTACGGATATGACAACATCCCTGTATCACTTCCAAGAGGTGAGGCTACAGTTGGTAAGCTCCCATACGACCAGATGATCAATGCCATCGCAAGGGATGTCCTTGAGGCAAATGGTTTCTCTGGCGGTATGTGTTACTCATTCGAGAGCCCTAAGGTATTTGACAAGCTGCTTCTTCCTGCTGACAGCGAGTTCAGAAAGACAGTTACAATAGCAAATCCTCTTGGCGAGGACTTCAGTATCATGAGAACAGTATCACTGAACGGTGTTCTCACATCACTGGCAACCAACTATAATAGAAAGAACAAGGTTGCAAGACTTTATGAGTTCGGAAATGTATACCTTCCAAAGGCACTTCCACTCACAGAGCTTCCAGAGGAGAGAATGAAACTGACTATCGGTATGTATGGTCAGGGAGATTTCTTTGATCTCAAGGGAGTTCTCGAGGAGCTTACAGACAAGGTTGGACTTAAGGGTCAGGTGACATACGAGCCGGAGTCAGAGTATACATTCCTTCATCCGGGTCGTCAGGCAAAGCTCAAGAAGGGTAACCTGACGATCGGATATATCGGACAGGTACATCCTGAGGTATGTGATAATTACAACCTTAAGGGGGAGGTATATGTTGCAGTTATAGATATGCCTACACTGGTTATGCTGTCAAGTTTCGACATCAAGTATGAAGGAATTGCAAAGTTCCCTGGAAGTACAAGAGATCTGAGTCTTGTTGTGGACAAGGAAATATTTGTCGGACAGATAGAGGAAGTCATAAAGAAATGTGGTGGCAAGCTGCTTGAGAGCTACAAACTTTTCGATGTATACGAGGGTGAGCAGATCGCAAATGGCAAGAAGTCAGTGGCTTACACAATGACATTCCGTGCTAAGGATAGAACACTTGAGACGTCAGAGGTCGATGGAATCATTGCCAAGATCCTCAAGGAACTCGGCAAGCTCGGAATCGAGATCAGAGCGTAATAGTTGATAACCACTGCCGGGAAAACGGCAAGTGGTGCAGATCTGGTTTAGCGTGATCGATATTATATATTTTAAATACCACCTGGTAACAGACCGTAAATGAGGTGTACCCCAGAAGGTCTGTTGCCGGGTGGTATTTCTTTTTTGGATATTTCATTACATAAAAATGTGCACATACACAAAAAATAGTAATGGCTATTGAATTCAAGAAGGTCGAGTAGTAAAATTATATTACTAAAATTCGTGCAATTCACAAAAATAAGGAGCGGTACTGTGGAGATTAAGAGAGATTCCTACCTTGAACAGTTAAAGATAAGAAAAGATAATGGCATGATAAAGATCATCACAGGAATTAGAAGATGTGGAAAATCATTCCTGTTATTTGTGTTGTTTAAAAAATATCTATTGGAGAGTGGTGTAGATAATGACCATATTATTGAGATTGCCTTAGATGGTATTGAAAACGAAGAACTGAGAGATCCCCAAAAGTGTTATCAGTATATCAAAGATACAATGCAAGACGATCAGAAATATTATTTGATTTTGGACGAAGTACAGTTTATGCCCCGATTTGAGGAAGTGCTGAATAGTTTGCTTCGCATTAGAAATATTGATGTATATGTGACTGGAAGCAATTCTAGATTTTTATCAAGTGATATAGTAACAGAATTTAGAGGCAGGGGAGATGAGATAAGAATTTATCCCTTATCATTTGCAGAATTCTATGCTGCTTTCGATGGGGATTATGATGATGCTTGGGAAGAGTATATGACATATGGTGGACTGCCACAGGTGGCACAGTTTTCTGTAGAGCGCCAAAAATCTGAGTATCTGAAAAATATTTTCACTAATGTTTACATCAAAGATGTGATAGAGCGAAACAGAATTCAAAATGTTGATGAAATAGGTACATTGGTAGATGTTCTTGCTTCTGCAATAGGTTCCCCAACCAATCCAACTAAAATATCAAATACATTTAAGAGTGAACGAGGAAGCAATTACAGCAACAAGACCATATCCAACCATATAGATTATCTTGAAGAAGCATTTTTGATTTCTAAAGCGGACCGATATGATATTAAAGGCAGGAAATATGTGGGGGCAAATCTGAAATATTATTTTACGGATATAGGACTTAGAAATGCCAGACTGAATTTCAGACAGCAGGAGCCTACTCATATTATGGAGAATATCGTGTATAACGAGTTGCTTATCCGAGGATATAATGTGGATGTTGGTATAGTTGATGTATTTGCAAAGAATGGTGAAGGAAAGAGAATTCATAAGCAGTTGGAGGTCGATTTCGTAGTAAACCAGGGCAGTCAGAGGTACTATATTCAGGTAGCATACGATATGACCTCCGAGGAAAAGCAGACACAGGAACTTAATTCATTTAGGAACATACCGGATTCATTTAAGAAGATAGTGATAGTAAATGGAACTAAAAAGCCGTGGAGAAATGATGAAGGATTTGTAATTATGGGCATGAAGTATTTTCTACTCAATGCGGATAGCCTGGAGTTTTGACATGGAAAGCGTTACCTGCTATCCTTGAAATATTTGCGATAGTAGTATAATATGTAACTGTTTGGCGCGGAGATATTGTATATATCCAGCGCCGGACAGTTATTTTTGTGTGAATAAATATGTGAGGAATTACGTTATGATGAAATTAACAGACTTTTACTATGATCTGCCACAGGAGCTTATAGCACAGGACCCACTCCTCAAGAGAAGTGAGTCACGTCTCATGGTCCTGGACAGGAAGGACAATACGATAGAGCACAAGCACTTTTATGATGTGATAGACTACCTGAATCCGGGAGACTGTCTGGTCATCAACGATACAAGGGTTCTTCCGGCGAGACTTATGGGCGTCAAGGAGGATACGGGAGCATCTATAGAGGTTCTTCTTCTGAAGAGAAAGGACGACTGTACATGGGAGACTCTGGTAAAACCGGGTAAAAAGTGTAAGGTGGGTGCTCGTATAGTATTTGGTTCAGAGTCAAATGAACCTGATCCTGAGACCGGTCTTATAAAGGGCAAACTTGTGGGTGAGGTTGTCGATATCGTTGAGGAGGGCAACAGACTCATCAGATTTGAGTTCGATGGAATATTCGAGGAGATTCTTGACGAGCTGGGACAGATGCCGCTCCCTCCATATATCACACATAAGCTTGAGGACAAGAACAGATATCAGACAGTTTATGCAGAGCATGACGGTTCTGCGGCAGCACCTACCGCCGGACTGCATTTTACAACAGAGCTGCTTGAGCAGATCAAGGAAAAGGGAATAAAGATCGCGCATGTAACACTTCACGTCGGACTTGGAACGTTCAGACCAGTGAAGGAAGAGAACATACTGGATCACCACATGCACTCAGAGTTCTGTATCATAGAGCAGGATGCGGCGGATATGATAAATGAGACAAAGGCAGCAGGCGGAAGAGTTGTGTCCGTAGGAACGACGAGTACAAGAACACTTGAGTCCATGTCGGACGATGACGGAACAGTTCATGCAGGAAGCAAATGGACGGATATTTTCATTTATCCGGGATACAAGTTCAAGGTTATTGACGCGCTCATCACAAATTTCCATCTGCCTGAGTCAACGCTTCTTATGCTTGTTTCTGCGCTCTACGACAGAGAGCATATACTTGAGGCGTACAAGGTGGCGGTTGAGGAGAAGTACAGATTCTTCTCATTTGGCGATGCTATGCTGATAAAATAGCAGAAGAATCAGGACGATTAGAATAAAGGCATGATGTAATAGGGGTGCTGATAATTTTTATATACTCTGGATGGGACTTATATCCGGAGAGGAGACAGATATATGGGAAAGAAGATATGCGTGGTATTCCCGGGAATCGGGTATCACACTGATAAACCATTACTTTACTACAGTAAAAAATATATGATGGCACATGGATATGATATTGTTGATGTGACATACGGCAAGCTTTCGGGACATCTCCCGGAGGAGATACAAAAGGTATTTGATGATGGCTGGAATAAAGCGGTAGATTGTCTGAAGGATGTGGATTTCTCTGAGGCTGAGGATATAGTCTTCCTGTCTAAGAGTATAGGCACGGCTATATCTGCAAAATATGCGGTGGAGAAAGGACTTAAAGTAAGAAATATATATTTCACACCACTTGAGATTACCATGCAATATGCCAATTCAAATGGCATAGCTTTTCACGGAACGGCGGATCCGCTAGTGAACACGGGTGAGATAACCAAACTTTGCGAGGAAAGACATATACCACTCTACAGATATGAGGGTGGCAATCACTCAATAGAGACAAAGGATATTCTATGGAACATAAAAACGCAGAAAGATATAGCGGAAAAGTATATAGATTATTTGAACTTCTAGGACATACGGAGGGGCAGTTATATATTGCAGAGATAGCAGTGCTCATAACACTGCTTATCGGCACGGCAGTATATATACTGCTCCTTCGTGTCTTGCCGGATACCTCGTGGCTTGAGGGGTGTCAGATACGCCGGTTTACAGGGGTGATATGTCCCGCATGCGGTACGACAAGGGCTGTACTTGCCATGCTCCACGGACATATTCTGACGGCTATGTATTACCATGTGGCGACTGTGTATCTGGCGTGCATCTGCATCATATATTTGGTGGGCAATACGATCAGGCTTGCCACAAATGGCAGGACACCGCTTGTGAGATTCCGATTGTGGTATGTGTATGTGTGGCTTGGGATATTTGTCGTGTCTTACGTGGTGAAGCTGGTGGTGCCGGGGTATGGCATATAATGAGCGCAAGTGAGTAGGCGTGCGCATGTCATCGCGCTTATGCACGACGACATATGATATAAGGAGTGGTTTTATGAGACTTATGATAAAACAGCGGGTATTTGCCTGGACAGATACCTATGATATATACGATGCATGGGGAAACAAAAAGTATTTTGTGAAGTCGGAGGCGTTTCGGCTGACGCATCAGGTTCACGTATATGACATTGCGGGAAATGAGATAGGTCTTATCAGTCAGAGATTATTTACATTCCTGCCTACATTTGACATCAGTGTGGGTGGCAGACCGTGTGGAAGTATCAGGAAGGAATTTACATTCTTCAAGCCATCGTACAGTATTGAGTATGGAGGATGGCAGTGTGATGGAGATTTCCTTTCGTGGAATTACAGTGTCACAGCTGGAAGCAGGCTGGTGGCAAATATAGCAAAGCAGCTTCTCAGCTGGGGAGATACATACACACTTGATATCTCAGATCCGGGTGATGAGATCATGGCACTTATGCTGGTGATAGCTATTGATGCGGCCAATTGTTCACAGAATAATAATTAATTTTTAAACAGGTATTAAGAACTCCTTCATCAGAATCCATTGATAAGAAGAAAAAGATGCTTGAGGCAAGAAAGCGTATTGAAAATAAATGAGTTATTTGACAACAGAAGAATTTGAAAGTATTTTGGATACTGTGACGATATTTCCAGTTACCTCAGTAGAATTAGGAGATATTTCACAGTATTCTTTTGATTGTGGAGATGCAGAAGAGTATGTCACATTTTTGAGAAATAAAGCGGTTGATCTGGAAAAATTGGCAGTAATAAAAACATTCGTGATAATACATAATGAAACAAGAAAGCGTTTAGAAAGTAGCCTCTTGATGTTTAGTCGGATGTATGATAGCAGTGCTCTGGATCATCCTTGGAATCTGTAATTGAATATGTTTGCAAAAAGGCTTTTCGGTTTATTCGTAACCGGAAAGCCTTTTTTTGTCCAAAATCGGCACTATAATGTCGTTTCGTGCATTCAGCATTGAAGAGATAATATAACAAAGTGTATAATAATAATGGGGTGAGCATATGGACCAAAGAAGTAAGCTTAATATAGCGGTATGCGATGATGATATATTTGTAACTGAACAGCTGAGTGAATGGATAAAGGAATATTTTGTTTCCAATCATTTGGAAGAACCCAACATATATGAGTTTGACAATGGCGAGGATCTGATAAAAAGCGAAGTGAAATATGATTTTGTATTCTTGGATATAGTAATTCCGGGAATGAATGGGATAAATATAGGCAGACGGCTATTGGCGCAGAATGAGGAGTGTCTGATATATATAATAACGGCATACGACAGCTATCTTGATGCTGCTATGAGCTTGAGGGTGTTCAGGTATATTTCAAAGCCACTTGACAAATCCCGTATATACCGAAATATACAGGATGGACTTAAGATATACACAACATCAAATACTAAGATATTGATTGAGACAAAGAATGAAAATATAATCCTCAGAGCTCCGGAGATTATTTACCTGGAGGCACAGGGACATACGCTATTTGTGAACACCAGTGAGGGAAAATACATCTCTGTGAGAAAGATGGATTACTGGGAGAAGACATTGGATACAAGGGGGTTTTTTAGAACACACAGAAGTTTTATTGTAAATATGGAACATGTAGTAAGGTTTGATCATTCATTGGTGTATCTGGATACTGGGGTAACAGCCTATCTAACGAAACGCAATTATCAAAATTTTAAGCATGCATTTATGATGTATTTGGAGGGGGCAAGGACATGCCAATGGCTATGATTTATGGAATCGTTTTTCTGATAGAAGCGTTGATAGCATTTCAATACTTCGAGTGGATGTTTGTAAAACCAAGATATACGGTGATAAAGAGATTTGTTTTGGTGTTGGCGTGTTATGTTGTTTTATTTGGTTTGTTTGAACTAAATATATTGATATTTAATTTTATTTCATTTCCAGTATTCAACTGGATAATAATAAAATTCGTATATGGACAAAAAACTTTAAGCTCAGTTTTTCATAGTGTGGCAATGTCAGTAATTATGAAATTGTCAGAGATGGTGGTTGTGGCGGTATTTTCTGGAATCAGTCAAAAAGCCTGGGATCCATCTGGTGGTGTTTTGACGGTATTATTTTTTGCAATGTTAAGTAAGTTTGTGTATTTCCTTGTGATGTTTGCAATCAGCCGATACGGGATGAGACACAGGGTGGATGTACATATGGGAGCACAGGGTTGGGTAATTCTTGTCATACCAGTGTGCGTGATAGTTGTTGTGTGTCTGCTTAATTACATGTGTTACTTTTCTGACATCAGCAAAATGCAGGAATCAATAGTGTTGTATTGTTCAATAATCTGTCTGGTAATAATTATTATTTCATTTGTGATCTACGGATATCTGCAGAGTGCCTACAAGGAGAATTTGGATAAGACATTGCAGGCCCAGAGAGAAAAATATGACATTGAGTATTATAAAAAAATGATCAGTCAGGACGAAGAGCAGAAAATAATGATACATGACATAAAAAAGCATATCAGCGGGATACATGATCTGCTCGAACATCATGATTACGATAAGGCGGTCGAATATATTGAAAGGATATATGAATCCGGCGAGTTGAAAGAAAAGATAAGGTTTTCGGATGATCATATGGTAAATGTTATTCTTAATCGATATGTCGGCAGGTTCATTGATGCGGGAATTCATTATGATTTTGATGTGAGAAGGGCACGTATGGATTACATGCAGGTAGATGACTTAACTGTCCTTCTGTGTAATATGCTAGACAATGCCAGTGAGGCAATGAGTGAAATAGACAGTGCCAGTGTGGAACTTAGAATGAATTCACAGGGGAACGGTGATGGAACGATCATAGCAATGACAAATGATTGTACACACGGCTCTGATTCACGAAAGTCCAGTAAGCCGGATCAAAAATTCCATGGATTTGGAATAAAGAGTATGAAAAGGGTTGCGGAAAAGTATGGTGGCGGTGTCGATGCATACTACTCAGAGGATGATCAAAGATTCCATACGGTCATATATCTGTCAAATTCTGCCAGGTAAGACTGCCTGATATTTTTGTAAAATAAAACGGAGGTGTACGATGAACAAGAAAAAAATAATGTGTGCAGCACTTATTTCTGTTATGGCATTAAGTCTTGCTGCGTGTGGAAATAAAAAAGTTGATTATGGAATGAAAGGGGGAAGTGATGAAGCAGATAATGCGGGAGGACTTGATGGACAGCTTGACATACCCGATAACTGCGATGTTACTTTTGACATAGGAGAATCAAAACTCTCATCGATAACATTGAAGGATGATGATATAGAGGTTCCAGATGCTGATAGAGTATATAAAGTCGGGTTTGACACGGTAAATGCACCATGTTCAGATGATGAACTTAAAACTATAATATCCAAACTTTTTGACGAGACATCAGAAATAAGGTGGCAGGATGGCGATGCTGCTGAGTCAAAGGAAATCCTGGATAACACGATAGCCTCATATAAGGCGGACATAGAAAAGGCTTTGGCGAGTGATGATCCTGGTTATGCAGAGCTTTTAGAGGAAGGTATGAAAAGATGGGTAGACGAGAGAAATAGCATTGATGATGAGTTACCAATAGCTACAGAATATAAGATTAATGAGCATTATGTTGCGGAAGCCGGTGGGGTACAGAGAATATTTATGGCGGCATCGGATAATGAAGATGGAGATGGATATAACAATTACTATTTTACGTATGGTATGACACCTGAGGGTGAGGATAAGGCTCTCGTATCAGAGGTTCCAGGAACTGAAAGTACGTATGAGATCAATGTTGTCGGTGAAGACACATATGATGGGGACGAGAAGAATCCGATCACAGAAGATGAGGGACTCAGTTCTGCAATGAAGTTACTAGACAATCTGGGAATAAGCGGTTTTGCATGTACAGA
>URJI01000091.1 GCA_900548215.1 uncultured Coprococcus sp.
TTCTGACTTATGTTGCGGGAAGATTCAAGGTCGTGACGACTTTGTTCGCATTTGTGAGTCAGCAGGATCTGTTCAGGACACTCATCCCGGTGGGACTCATACTTGGAGTAGGCGTTGGTCTGGTTGGAAGTATATTGACAACCAGAAAGCATATCAGAGTGTGATAGAGCCGGATATATTGACTATTTCAGCTTAAGGGGATACTTGTTGTTTTGATAGTTGGGGTGACAAGGAGTAGTGGATATGAAGAAGAGATGGATTACTAGAGCTAACATAAAAAAGACGGCATTTGTCGTGGCGGGATGTGTTGCTATGGGATGTGTTGCCACTTTTTCCACGTGGGACAGTGACAGTGTAGTGCATGCTATGACAAAACAGGAGGCCGAGGATCAGAAGAACGAGGCAAAGGAAAATGAAAAAGAGGCAAAAGGTGTTCTTGACTCGCTGGAAGCACAGCAGAACAAGATAGTCCAGGAGGTTGCAGATCTTGATGCGCAGGCCACAGAGATACAGACTCAGATAACCAAACAGGAAAACCAGTCTGATGAGCTAAAGCAGGAGATAGATGAGACTCAGAAGAAACTTGATGAAGCTCAGAAGGCAGAGGATGTACAGTATGAGGCTATGAAGCAGAGAATTCAGTACTTATACGAGGAGGGTGAAGTTGAGTATGTGGATGCGTTGTTGTCTTCCTTGTCTTTCAGTGACATACTAAACAAATCTGAGTATATAGATCAGATATCTGAGTATGACCAGAAACAGCTTGCAAAGCTGGTAAAGACTAAGGACGAGATAGCACAGTATGAGAGTGATCTTCAGGCAGATCTGAGACAGGTCGAATCACTCAAGACTGATCTTCAAAACAATCAGACGCAGCTTCAGGCACTTATAGATCAGAAGCAGGAGCAGCTAAGTATATATGATGATGACATAGAGGCTCAGAAGTCTTTGATGGCCAAATTCACCGCTCAGAGAGAAGCGGCAGAGAAACTCATAGCTCAGTTGTCGAGACAGGAAGCTGGAAAGGCGGGAGCCGGCAGTGTATATACACCTGATGGCAAGGTGTATGATACGTCAAAATACGCTGGAAGATTTATGTGGCCGGTATCAACAGGCGGTGTGATTACAGACGAGTTTGGTTACAGGGATGCGCCAACGGCTGGGGCTAGTACGTATCACCAGGGACTTGATATAGGATGTGCATATGGAACAGATATCGTGGCAGCCGAGGATGGAACAGTTATTCTGTCATCGTACAATGGTGGCGGTGGCAATATGGTCATGATCAGTCACTATGATGGTATATGCACAGTATATATGCACAATTCACAGTTGTGTGTGAATGTGGGTGAGAAGGTTGTAAAAGGTCAGGTGATAGCAAAAGCCGGAAGTACAGGTGTGTCCACCGGACCGCATTGTCATTTCGGTGTGTCTATAGATGGAACTTATGTTAACCCACATGATTTCCTTGGACAGTAAAATTTATGGCGGATGGCGTATTTGCCTGAGCCGGATGTGAGAAGATGTTAGGAGATAACGACATGAAGATCAACAAGAAGACCAGTATAAGAAGAGTGGCTGTGGTTGCTGCATTTGCTTGTGGTATTGCAGGTATGGCCGGATGTGGCTCGGCTGGAGTTTTCAGCAGTAAGCTTGGCGAGAGCGGTGGAAGCTCAAAAAAAGCCAATTATGATGGCAATGTCATCACAAGTGATGTCCTTGACAAGACATCCAAGATAGAGAATATCATTGACAATTACTATTATTATGATACTGATGATGAGACTCTTCAGGATGGATTGTATAAAGGCATGGTGGAGGCTCTTGATGATCCTTATGCCGAGTATTATACAAAGGAAGAATACGCAAAACTTCAGGAGGATGATTCGGGTGAGTATGCCGGAATCGGAGTCACAGTAAGTAAGGATGAGGATACCGGATATGTGAGGGCTGTCAATATACTTGAAGGTGCCCCTGCTGAAAAAGTTGATATACAGCCTGATGATATAATCGTACAGATTGATGATCATGAGATTATGACAGACGACGATTTGGATTACCTTGTGTCACTTATAAGAGGAGAGGCGGGAACAGATGTAACACTGAAGCTGTACAGAGAGAAAGATAAGGCTTATCATGATGTCACCATCACAAGAGAGATCGTTGAGTACAGTACAGTATCTTCATTTATGATAGATGACAAGATCGGTTATGTCAGAATAACCCAGTTCATAGACAATACAGATGAGCTTTTCAAGGATGCTGTAGAGGAGCTGAAGAAGGATGGCATGCAGGCATTGATGATCGATGTCAGAAGTGATCCGGGCGGAATGCTCACATCGGTTGTAAATATATGTGATTTCCTTCTCCCTGAAGGGGTTATCGTATCAATAAAGAATAAGAATGGAGAGACTGAGGAAGAGTTCAAGTCGACAGACGATGAACAGCTCGATATGCCTATGGTAGTCCTGACAAATGCTTACAGTGCAAGTGCATCTGAGATCCTTACGTCAGCTCTCAAAGAATTTGGAGCAGCAACTGTTGTAGGAACAAATACTTATGGAAAGGGAATTGTTCAGAGTGTTATTCCTCTCGGTGATGGTTCTGCAGTAAAACTCACAACCCAGAAGTATTTCACACATGATGGAAATGATATACACAAAAAGGGAGTTGCCCCTGACATAGAGGTGGAGCTTCCTGATGATTACACCTATGAGGATTTCCAGGGCAAGAATGATAGCCAGTACCAGAAGGGTATTGAGGTTCTGAAGGGGAAACTGAAATAAGCATAGAAGTAAACATGACAGATATATTGCAAATTTATACATGAGACTTTTGGGCGGTTTTATCTCATTGGTAGCGCAAAAGTTACATTTGGGAGATTTTCAATAGTATAATACAACTGTGTAGCTGATAGGCACGTTATGTATTATGTATAATATGTAACGGATTAGTGGAAAAAAACAGATTGTATATGTAATTTGCATAAATAATTAAAACAACAAAATTTTTAGACAATATGCAGCACAAAAGTGCTGCATATTGTGTTATACTAGGAAATGTTCAGAAATTTGAGTATTTGTTAGTTCGGGTATCAAGATGGATACTGGATACTGGGTGGTTAAATCACCGATAATATTTGAGGATTTCTGATAGTATAGTATAATGGGAAAATAAAAAGGCAACAAAGGAGATATACATGGATAAGGAACTGATTATCGTATTGGACTTTGGCGGACAGTACAACCAGCTGATCGCCAGACGTGTAAGAGAGTGTAATGTATATGCCGAAGTACATCCGTACACACTGCCGCTGGAGAAGATCAAGGAGATGAATCCAAAGGGTATCATCTTCACAGGCGGGCCAAACAGCGTATACAAAGACGATTCACCTAGCTGCAGCAAGGAGATATTCGAACTGGGTATTCCTATTCTCGGAATATGTTATGGTTCACAGCTCATGGCTCATCTGCTGGGCGGCAAGGTCAGCACGGCACCTGTCAGCGAGTATGGAAGAACAGAGGTAGAGGTTGACAAGACATCTAAGCTGTTTGCAGATGTGAATGACAAGACCATCTGCTGGATGAGTCACACAGACTACATTGCAGAGGTACCAGAGGGCTTCAAGAAGACAGCTTACACTCCTGTATGCCCAGTGGCAGCCATGGAGAATGCTGAGAAGAAGCTGTATGCGACTCAGTTCCACCCAGAGGTTATGCACACAGAGGAAGGCATGAAGATGCTTCGAGCATTTGTCATGGATGTATGCCAGTGTGCAGGCAACTGGAAGATGGATTCATTTGTAAAAGACACAATAGAGAGTCTCCGTGCCAAGATAGGCGAAGGCAAGGTGCTGTGTGCCTTGTCAGGTGGTGTGGACTCATCAGTAGCTGCAGTTCTACTGTCCAAGGCGATAGGCAAGCAGCTTACGTGTGTGTTCGTAGACCACGGCCTTCTTCGTAAGAACGAGGGCGACGAGGTTGAGGCGGTATTCGGACCAGATGGACCTTACGACCTGAACTTCATCAGAGTAAATGCGCAGGACAGATTCTACAGCAAGCTTGCCGGAGTAACCGAGCCTGAGGCAAAGAGAAAGATAATAGGTGAGGAATTCATCCGTGTATTCGAGGAGGAGGCCAAGAAGATCGGTGCCGTTGACTTCCTCGTACAGGGAACCATATATCCTGACGTCATCGAGTCAGGCCTTGACAAGTCAGCGGTCATCAAGTCACACCACAACGTAGGCGGACTTCCTGACTATGTAGATTTCAAAGAGATCGTAGAGCCACTTCGACTCCTTTTCAAGGACGAGGTCCGCAAGGCCGGCCTTGAGCTTGGAATCCCAGAGTACTTGGTATTCCGTCAGCCATTCCCAGGCCCAGGCCTTGGAATCAGAATCATCGGAGAGGTCACAGCTGAGAAGGTCAAGATCGTTCAGGATGCCGATGCCATCTACCGCGAGGAGATCGCAAAGGCAGGCCTCGACAGAAGCCTCGGTCAGTACTTCGCAGCCCTGACCAACATGCGTTCAGTTGGCTGTATGGGAGATTTCAGAACCTACGATTACGCCGTAGCACTCCGTGCTGTAAATACAACAGACTTCATGACAGCAGATTGTTCAGAGATACCATTTGAGGTGCTTCAGAAGGTTATGAACAGGATTATCAATGAGGTTAAGGGTGTGAACAGGGTAATGTATGATCTGACTAGTAAGCCACCTGGAACGATTGAGTTTGAGTAGACAGATTGTTGTTTTTAAGAACTTGCAGGCTTTGATTTTACTAAGTTTTTGAAAACTTGGTTACAGAGCAAGTAATAAAAAAGTAATACTTTTCAGAAAAGAGAATAATTTTAGAGAGAACCACATAGGTGAATATTGCCTATGTGGTTCTTTTAATTTATAAGATCAGGTGCAAGCGAAGAGATATATATCTTTAGAGATTGACTACTAACGCTATTGATATTATAATGGTTGCTAATTAAGACACTATTATGGTGGAGGAGGGGACATATTGGATTAAAAAATAGATGTGTTAATGATGATACGATAAAGATGAAGAAAGAGAGATTTGAGTATGAAAAAAATAATAATGATTTTTATAAGTGCGAGTTTTATTATGAGTCTTTGTGGATGTGATTTTGTTGATAATGCAGTCGATGATATGAAAAAGGATAGGGAGTGGGCAATAGAAAATAACGCTTTTACTGATGGAAATGGTTCAGGGAAAAAGAATAGCGATGAAAATGATAGTAGCTCAGACAATCAGACAGTCGATCAGCCAAAAGAAAGTGATGATTCTAATGAACTAAAAGTCGGGGAGACAACAACATTTACTGTAGATCAAGGTGAAAAGGAAGGAGAGATTGAATTAACTATATTGAATTGGGGAAGCGTATGGAGTGATAATTATGCGCAAAATATAATCTGGTTTGATGCGGAATTTAACAATGTAGGAGAAAATCCGGTAAATATATCAGCGGCTTTGTTTGCTGTTTACGCCGATGATTATTCAGTTGACTTATCGTATTTAGAGTCTGATGGATTGCAGACAACTTCATTGGATAGCGGTCGTAAGGCAAAGGGAAGGGTTTATGCTGTTGTCGATGCAAACTCTGTCAACTCAATAGAAGTTCAAGTGAGCAGCGCAGTGTGGGTATTGCAAAGGATAGATACTTCGGAACCTAATTCTGTTGAAACTGATTCCACAACAGAAAATGAGGTCGCTACAGAGGAAACTTCTACCTCGTATGGTGATTTTTCAGGAGAGTATACAGGATCTAAATATACAGCGACCGTAACCATGTACGCAGAAACGATGACTTCTTCAGATGATGAATTGGTATGTGGTACTATAGATATATTCTGTAATGGGGAGAAACTTTTTTCTAAAGATTTGTATTTGGAGGATGAAGACACTGCACCGTGGAACAAGCAATATGATGTATTGTGTTCTTTTGCAGGTTTTGATGTAGGTAAAAATTATGCTGGATTTACACAGAGTGCGGGGAAAAATAGCCTTGATTTAGGATTTGATGGAGAATATTCAGACACTCTGGAAATAAATAACTAGTCAGTTAAATTACTACATAATAAAAGCTGAACTTGTCAATATTGTGATTATTGGCAAGTTCAGCTTTTTATATTGTATTTAAGAAAGCAAGTAATGATTCTTTTTGAGAAGCATTTAGTTGGTATATTCGTTGTATAAGAGGATCATTAGTCAAATTTAAGCTTTCATCGTCAAAAAAATCTTTTAAAGAAATTCCCAGTGCCTGACATAATTGGAATAGCACTTCTATAGTGGGATTTTTGTTCCCAAGTTCAATATCACGGACGTAACTTTGGCTGATTCCAGCAAGATTGGCAAGTTTGTTGGTGGATATTTGCTTTTGCTCGCGAAAAAAGCGTAGTCTATCTCCGACAGGGTACTCATAGGGTTCATGTGTATTTGCCATATATGGAAACCTCCAATTAATTCATTATAGAGATAGACTATCAAAGTTTTTGAGATAAAATTACATCTAAAGAGTTGATAAGTTATCTTTATAGATATATAATATGAGGCGAGTTTTATCTTTATAACGATAAGTAAATAGGGACAATGCATAGGAGAGGAGAATACATATGGATAAGACAGGTATAACTATCGCTTCGGCGGCAACTGGTACATACAACATGATAATTGAGGCTGCAAAAGGTGAAGTTGCAAGAACAGAGAATATATCCAAGGAGGAAATGATCAAACGTCTGGATACTATATTTTTACAGAATTCAGACGATGAGTATAAGGCATCAGTTAAGAAACTGTTTTCTCCGTGGAAGAAGGGGGCATCAATAATATCTCCTGATGGTAAGTATGAGCTCAAAACTTTTATAATTGGATGGTATTCCAAGTATTTGAATTTAAGATCCAGCAGAATATGGATTTACGACAAAGAGACCAACGTCTGTTATGAATGTAAAGCTTGGGCAATGAAAAAAGTCGTAAAATTTGTGAAGAGAAGATAAGATTATTTACAAGCTTAGATTAAAACATATCAAAAGAGGACAAATGCAATGAAAAAGAAGATATATATGCTCATTATGTGCATGCTTACTGTTTCAGTATTATTTGGCTGCGGAAACGATGAAACACAAGAGCAACAGGCAAATCAGGGCACTTATTTTAAAATAGTTGATGAAATAAACAATGGAAATTATGAAACTGCATTTTCGGATATAGAGAAAAATTATGGTAATGTTGATTACAAAGATCCTTCTGATGGAATGAATAAGATGCTTTTATATCGGCTTTACTATGATACACAGGAAATGTTTGATGATGAGATGGGTGTGCTGCTTGATTATTTGAAGGCGGTTGATTTCAAAGCAATACTGGCTGAGGATGGTATAAGTCAGGAGAAAGAAAATATTAAAACTGTTATTAAGTCGGCCAATAAGATAATTGATAAGGTAAATGCTGAGAACAGGACAAATGCGGTTGATGTGATAGGACAGGATAATCTGGACAAATATGGCAATTAGGAATATGGAAATCCAATAAAAAATAATAATTCAAAGCTAAATAAGGTGAAAACATATTTTGGAATACCCGAAGATGAGAAAATTTTTATTATTTTAGATTCTACTATTTTAGGAAATGGTAAATCTGGATTTGCTATTGGAACGGATGGAATATACTATTGTCAATCTAATAAATGTGGGAAAATCACTTGGAATGAGTTGAAAAATAAAACAATAAAAAAGGCGTTTAGTTCTATAAAAATTGGTGAATTAGATTTTGTGTGTAATGCCGAAATTGAGCAAACAAGTCTTTATGTCATTTTAAGAAACATAAAATCAGTAGTTAATTTTATTGATGAAAAAGAAGTAAAATCCCAAGATAATAATGAAAAATATGTAGGGGGTAATTATAATAATACAGAATCTGAAATAACAATAAAGGAAAGTTCTCCAAATGATGTTAGGTTAGTTGCAGAGAAATATTTTTCGGATGACGTATTTGGCGAAAAAATATTTTTATTTGACAAAAATTATGATAGAGATGCTGTAAAGTATATTACACGACATTATTCTTTAGAAACTATGGAAGATCCATTGTTAATTTTTAATTACAAAGGAGATCATGAGCAAGGTTTTCTTATTACAACTCACAGAATTATATGGAAATATAGAGGCTTGTCGGGAGAATGGAGTATCAAAGACATAGGTGCTGTTGATAGCGCAAAGTTCATGTCATATATTGATTCGATGATGTTAATTGATAAAAATTTATCTAGGTAGTGGCACTTTCTAAGAAGGGAAAGAAAAAGAAGGCTGCAACGGCAGGTTTGATTATATCACTTATAGGAACCGCTATTTGGATAGCAGAAGCGGTAATACTGGGATTGTGATTATTCCGTAATTTGGTACTTCCTGTTTATATATCATCTATATGATAACAATAAATCACAGAAAACAGGAAGGAGGATGATGTGATATAAACAGGCATACGATAGCAGTTATAGGACTTGCTGTACTTCAGGGAGTGGTTGTGTTTCTGAAGGAAACGGAACTCAGTGGAAAGTCGTAGATAACCACATATTTAATTTTAAAGAGAGATGAAGTTGTGTTTTCATCTCTCTTTTTCTATGCTCATTTTCGGGAAGGGGGTGAGAGTGTGAAAATGCAGCGTAGAGATTTATTAGAACAGGCATATCAGTTGATTGATGGAATGAGAAGTCTGTGTATGCTTTTGGAATGTCCGGGAGTCCCACCGATCACAGAGGATGTCCTTGCGGTATTTGAATGTGTTGATGATGAAGTGCTCCGGCTCATTGATGAAGCAATGAAATTGGATAGCGATGATGACGAGGAATAATCATAAGGAGAAAAGAGTTACATGCAGAAGATTATTATTTCGATACTGTCTACAGTGATTGTTATTTGGAATGAACTACGAGACAGAAATGGAAAGAATAGAGAAGAAAACAAAGGTAAAAGGAGAAAAAAATAATATGGCAGCAAATGTAGAAACGATGTTTAGTGTAAGGGAAAAACCATGGCATGGCCTTGGTGTTGTAGTAGAGGAGGCTCCATCATCAGAGGAGGCATTAAGACTTGCCGGATTTGATTGGAGAGTAGTGCAGAAATCATTGTATACAAATTCAGGACTGGTTGATGGGTATAAGGCGAATGTAAGAGAGTCCGATAATACTGTGCTTGGGGTTGTTACAGACAGGTATAAGGTTGTTCAGAATACAGAAGCTTTTGCGTTTAATGATAATCTGCTGGGAGAGGGTGTAAAGTACGAGATGGCCGGATATCTTCAGGGAGGGAAGAAAGTATGGATTCTGGCAAGGCTTCCGAGAGAGTACATCATGTCTGGAGAGTGAATAACACCATATCTTGTTTTTAGCAATACTCATGATGGTTCGGGAGCTGTGAAGGTTGCAATAACACCAGTGAGAGTTGTTTGTAATAATACATTGAATCTGGCATTAAGCACCGCAAACAGGTGTTTCAGTATGGTTCATACAGGTGATATAAAGGGTAAGATTGATGAGGCAAGCACTCTTGGAAGTTAGTAAAGAAAAGCAGATAATCATGTTGTTTACACCTGATGAGTATTCTGATTCTGTTAAAAATATGTATGAGAGCATCGCTAACGTGCGAGAGTTAAAATTAAGCGCCGATGAAAAATATGTAGAAGGGATTGAGAGTTAATGGCAAGAGATAGAGTTTATATTAATTCAAACTATAGGTCTGAAATTGATGAGATGAAAGACAGAGATATTTTAGGATTCAGTATGGTTGAAAATAAAGATTCATTCCTCCTTGCTGTTGCTATGGGGGTTGATTCTCCTGAGGCTGTAAAAAGTAAGGATGGCTGGTTCCTCATGAAAAATCTTAAGACTACAGATAAAGCTTTACTGGCAGCAGTTCTTCTAGGAACTGCAAACGATGATAGTGATGTAGATGCTTTTGCAGATATTGAAAAGGCTTTAGACTTGTGTGAACAATGCGCAGAATCTGGCTTTAAGGATTTGAGAAAGCGTATTATCGATGCAGGAAAAGATAGAGAAATATTGGAACGAAGGATGATGAAAGAACTAGACTTGTTATATACAACAAATGTGGAAGCAGATATTTAAGTAGAAATTTCACCAATGCATTAAAAATATCAGCGTTCATCTCCGAGTATTGTTCTGTTAGTAAATGATGACAAGAGGGCAGCCAAGAGGCTGTCCTTTTTTAATGGATGAGATTTTAGTAATTCTTAAAATAATATTTAGTGAAAAAAAGTTGCATAAAAAATAATCGATGATATAATAATGATAAGTAAATAGGAAAAGTGACTTGGAGGAATGAGCCATGA
>URJI01000092.1 GCA_900548215.1 uncultured Coprococcus sp.
CATGTGGACCAAAGCTTCTGGACAGGATGTTGGCAATATTTCTAAGGGCAAAATCCCCGTCCTTGTGGCCAAATTTATCATTCACAACCTTGAGTGAATCCATGTCGGCGAAGAGCAGGATTGCTTTCATTCCACGGTTTGAAGGAATGTTAATGTAATATTCCACTCTCTCCATGAACCCTCGTCTGTTGTATATTCCTGTGAGCTCATCTGATGTTGACAGGTGATTCAGCAGCTCATTCTTCTCGTGAATCTCGTTCAGCGACATTTTGAGCTGTTCCTGGGTTATGTTCTGTTCGCGGAGCAGAGTCATATACTTTAAGGCGGATCCAAGCTGGAGACTTGTAGAGTATATGCTGCTGAAGTTATTCACATCTGTGTTGCATATGAACAACCCCAGGTGATCGTCATTGGTAAATATAGGTACTATTACAGAAGTAAATCTCTTGTCATAGTATGTATATTCATTGTCAAATATCTCTGTTGATGGAACTCTTCTCGACTCACCGAACAGTACCTGGCAGTTGTTCTGGTTGTAGAATGCCTGAAGGAACAGAGATTTCGGAACATCCCATCTTCCTGATTTGGTGATGCGTATGGGATCATCATAGGTATATATGTAGGCTCCGTCATAGCCCAGTCCCTGAAGCTTGTTCAGGATAGAAGAGTAGGTCTTATCAATATCCTCGCCGTATGTCAGAGTGTCTCTTGTTATGTATACAGATGACCAGCTAAGCATCTTGTTGGCCTGTATGGTGCTATATAATCTGTTCGATGTGAACAGTGAAATTGCATTTGTGATATCTGCATTCAGTCTGCTGAACTGAAGTCTCTTGTCGTGGGACAGATGACAGCTTGACACTATGGATGTGAGAACCCTGAATGCATAAGCGACCTTCTGTATGGAGTAGAAACGAGTCAGATCAGAATTCAATATGTCCATCAATTTGTCAATTATGTCGTGCTGCGATGTGTATTCCCCAGGTTCTTTTATAACGGTCGCGATATCAGCCAGGACAGCGCCGAATGATGTCACCACTGCATTGTAATAGAAAGAATCTGATATCTCACTGAACAACTTATGACAAAGTATAGATACTATGTCGCTGGTGCTGAGCGAAAAGAGATCTTCACTGTTGGCGGTCATATCCTTTTCAGAACATAATCTGCATCCACATGAAAGTCTTCTGAGAAAATGCGAGTCAAGAACTTCCGAACTGACTTGTCCTGTTTTTGCAAGCTTAACAGCACCGTATACAGCCCTGTGTCCCAGTTCGCATGCGTTGATATTGACTGTTGTAAGCGGAGGATCCATATTGACAGATGCTGTGGCATCGTCGAATCCAACTACGGATATATCATCCCCGATGTGGATTCCTCGGGCTTTCAGTTCGGTGTATCCGCCCATGGCCATGTGGTCATTTGCAAATACGATTGCATCCATATCTGGATTCGTATCTATGAGCCTGGCTATCTCGTCACGGCAGAATTCGGAGAAGTCTCCGTGGACGATCATTCTGTCTTCCACATTCATTCCGTTCTCTGAAAGAACACTGCGATATATTCCCAGGCGCTGCTCGCTGTCTTCGTTGTCTTCCTTGCCTGCCACAAAACATATATGTTTTTTGTTGTGACATATGATCAGATGCTCAATGGCGTTTCTCATGCCTCCAGAGTTATCGGTTCTTATGCATGGATATCCCGGGATTTCTTCCTCAAGTGAAATGATGGGGATTCCTTTGAAATGTGATAAAAATGCGTTGATATCCTTCTCTGATAAAAAAGATGATATAGCACCTGTGGAGATGATAAGTGCATCGAGACATTCAGGGTGTGCATAGTAAAAAATAGAGTTGTACTGATAATCATATAACTGGTTTGCAGGGTCATAGAAGGAGGCGCTGAGGAACATTCCTGGAAATACAATGAGATTACAGTCGAGTTCACACGCAGCGGCTTCAGCACCCTTGCACACTTCGTTGGTATAGTCATTATCAAGGTGGCATGTAAATATACCGATATTCAGTCTGTTATTAGTCATGTGGGTACTCCTTTATGTCTTCTATGATAAAATTACCTTGAGTTATGTTTGCACTGACAATATAAAATCTACATTGTATTATATCACACAGAATGGCCCTTATCAATTTGTAATCATATCATTCTTTACAAAGTATTCGATATAATCTATAATTTATGGGTATATTTGAAAAACAGTGCTTATGCGCTATTTACAGAACAGATAACAGGAGGACAAGAAATTGGATTACAAGAATGCCGGAGTAGATATTGAAGCTGGATACAAGTCAGTGGAGCTTATGAAGAAGCACATCAAGACTACCATGAGACCTGAGGTGCTTGGCGGAATCGGTGGATTTGCAGGAGCTTTCAGTCTTGCTAAGATCAAGGATATGGAAGAACCTATACTTCTGTCAGGAACAGATGGATGCGGAACAAAGGTTCAGCTGGCTTATATTATGGATAAGCATGACACTATCGGAATTGACGCAGTAGCAATGTGTGTGAATGATATCGCATGCTCTGGTGGAGAGCCACTTTTCTTCCTCGATTATATAGCATGTGGCAAGAACTATCCTGAGAAGATCGCGACTATAGTTAGCGGTGTTGCAGAGGGATGTAACCAGTCAGGTGCCGCACTTGTAGGTGGTGAGACAGCAGAACATCCAGGTCTTATGCCTGAGAACGAGTATGATATTGCAGGATTTGCAGTAGGTGTTGTTGAGAAGAAGGATCTTATCACAGGTGAGAACATCAAGGCTGGAGATACACTCATTGGAATTGCATCAAGTGGTGTTCACAGTAACGGATTTTCATTGGTTCGTAAGGTGTTTGAGATGTCAAAGGAGTCTCTGGATACATATTATGACGAGCTGGGCAAGACACTTGGTGAGGCACTTATCGAGCCTACAAGAATATATGTAAAGGCACTCAAGTCTGTAAAGGATGCAGGTGTCACAGTTAAGGGATGCAGCCATATCACAGGTGGTGGATTCTATGAGAATATCCCAAGAATGCTTCCAGATGGTGTGCGTGCACAGGTCAAGAAGGATTCATACGAGGTTCCAGCTATATTCAAGCTCCTTGCAAAGAAGGGCGATATAGACGAGCACATGATGTACAATACATACAACATGGGTGTCGGTATGTGTCTTGCCATAGATCCAGCAGATGCAGATAAGACTATTGCAGCTATAGAGGCAGCCGGAGACAAAGCATTTGTTCTCGGTACAGTAGTAGCTGGTGAAAAGGGAGTAGACTTATGCTAAAGGTTGCAGTTCTGGTATCAGGTGGCGGAACCAATCTTCAGGCCATCATAGATGCTATAGAGAATAAAGTCATAACAGATACAGAGATAGTTGCAGTCATAAGCAACAACAGGAATGCATTTGCACTTGAGAGAGCGGAGAAGGCAGGAATCGCAGCGTATGTCGTAAGCCCTAAGGATTACGATGACAGAGCGAAGTTCAACGAGGCTCTTCTTGCAAAGCTACAGGAGACCGGTGCGGATCTTGTGGTCCTCGCAGGATATCTTGTAGTTATCCCGGAGATAGTAATAGATGCATATCCAAACAAGATAATAAATATACATCCATCACTTATACCTTCATTTTGCGGTACAGGATATTATGGACTTAAAGTTCATGAGGCTGCACTTGCAAGGGGCGTGAAGGTGGTAGGAGCCACAGTGCATTTTGTAGACAAAGGTACAGATACGGGTCCTATCATCATGCAGAAGGCTGTTGAGGTAAAGAATGGCGATACACCAAAGATTTTGCAGCAGCGTGTGATGGAGCAGGCAGAGTGGAAGCTTATGCCGGCGGTCATTGACAAGATAGCCCACGGTAAGGTACATGTGGAAGATGGTATTGCAGTAGTTGAGGAGTAATCTGAAAATTTCTGAATGGTTTCCAGAAATAAGATATAGAGGAATCCGACAGGAAGACTCAGAATTAATAAATAGTTTTCAGAGAGAAACACAAGATTTAAGTTTGACATGACCAGGAGGAATATCCATGAAAGTATTGGTAGTAGGAAGCGGCGGAAGAGAGCATGCTATAGTTACAAGTATTTCAAAGAGTGATAAAGTATCAAAGATATATTGTGCACCTGGCAACGCAGGTATCGCAGCACTTGCAGAGTGCGTTGATATAGGCGTTATGGATTTTGACAGGCTGGTTGCATTTGCAAAGGAGAAGGAGATAGATCTGGTTGTTGTAGCACCGGATGATCCACTCGTCGCTGGTGCGGTTGATGCATTTGAGGCTGCTGGAATCAGAGCGTTTGGACCTCGCGCAAATGCTGCTATCATAGAGGGATCAAAGGCATTCTCAAAGGATCTCATGAAGAAGTATGGCATACCTACAGCAGCTTATGAGAACTTTACAGACGCAGATTCAGCACTGAAATATCTTGAGACAGCTTCATTTCCTATAGTTTTAAAGGCTGACGGACTTGCACTTGGTAAGGGTGTTCTCATATGTAGTGACCTTGAGGAGGCAAAGGCTGGAGTCAAGGAGATTATGCTTGACAAGCACTTTGGATCAGCGGGCAACACTATGGTTATTGAGGAGTTCATGACAGGACGTGAGGTGTCAGTCCTTTGTTTCTGTGATGGAACAACAATCAAGCCTATGACTTCAGCACAGGATCACAAGAGAGCAAAGGATGGAGATCAGGGACTCAACACAGGCGGAATGGGAACATTCTCACCAAGTCCTTTCTATACAAAGGAGATAGATGAGTATTGTATGGAGAATATCTACAAGCCAACTATGGCAGCCATGAAGGCAGAGGGCAGAGAGTTCAAGGGAGTTCTGTTCTGCGGACTCATGATGACACCTAACGGCGTTAAGGTTCTTGAGTACAATGCGAGATTTGGCGATCCTGAGGCTCAGGTAGTTCTTCCTCGTATGAAGAACGATATCATCGATGTCATGGAGGCATGTATCGATGGAACACTCGATAAGGTAGATCTTCAGTTCGAGGACAATGCAGCAGTATGTGTAGTCCTTGCATCTGATGGATATCCAGTGTCATATAAGAAGGGTTATCCTATAAGTGGCCTTGAAAAGTTTGACGGCAAGGACGATTATTTTGTATTCCACGCCGGAACAAAGTTTGACGGTGGTCAGATTGTGACAAATGGCGGTCGTGTACTCGGTGTGACAGCGAAGGGAAAGGATCTCTTCGAGGCACGTGCAAATGCGTATGCGGCTACAGAGTGGATCACATTTGAAAACAAATATATGAGACACGATATAGGAAAAGCAATAGACGAGCAGTAATAGATTCATTTGAATATATTATATGAGCCGGAGGTGTGATCCGGCGAAACAACGGAGGAGGTTTTGAAATACTTTGATTCAAAACCTCTTTTGTATTCTGTAATACATATGCTATAATGAAGCACGCTGATGCGTGCGCAGGTCATCAAACCTGCGGTTTGTGACATATAATGAAGCACGCTATTAATTAAGCGATTATGGATTAGAGGTGAATTGAATGAAATTACCATATAGCGAAGAAAGCGAGATAGTGATAAAGGAGGCAAACCGCGTAGCGAAGAAGCTTGGACAGAATTTCGTGGGAAGCGAACATCTGATAGTTGCCCTGGCATCTGTCTCTGATACAACGGCGTACAGCATCTTAAATGCGAATGGACTGGACATAATCAAGATCATTGATGCACTTAAATTCACGCTGGAGCCGGGTGGTGTTGTCACTGGTGAAAGAGATAAATATACGAAAAGTGCAAGGAAGATACTTGATGATTCACAATATGAGGCAAAAAGACTCGGATCAAACGAGGTTGGAACCGAACATCTGCTGATAGCACTTATAAAGGTCAAGGATTGTGTGGCGATGAAACTTATGGCTTCGGAAAATGTGAATGTGCAGAAGGTGTATACGGATATACTTATGGCATGTGGATATGATGCCAATTCTGCAAAAAAAGAATATTCCATGCTGAAAAAGTCCCGGAATACTGAACGCACAGCTACGCCTACTTTGGATCAGTATTCAAGAGATCTCACCAGAGAAGCCAAGATGGGGGGGCTTGATCCTGTAGTTGGCAGGGAGAAAGAGATTGAGCGTGTACTTCAGATACTCAGCAGACGTATGAAGAACAACCCATGTATGGTCGGTGAACCGGGAGTTGGTAAGACTGCGGTTGTGGAAGGGATAGCATATCTCATAGCCCACGATGATGTTCCTGAGACTGTAAGAGGAAAGAGGCTACTGTCGCTGGATCTGTCTAGTATGGTGGCTGGCTCAAAATATCGTGGAGAATTCGAGGACAGGATAAAGAAGGTGATCCATGAGGTAAAGGCTGATGGCAATGTCATATTATTTGTGGATGAGCTTCACACGCTTATAGGTGCCGGAGGTGCTGAGGGTGCAATAGATGCTTCAAATATCCTTAAACCATCTCTGTCAAGGGGCGAGATACAGATGATAGGTGCCACGACCCAGAATGAATACAGAAAATATATAGAGAAGGATGCTGCCCTTGAAAGAAGATTCCAGCCGGTATATGTGAATGAACCTACCAGGGATGAGGCTGTGGAGATCCTGAAAGGACTCAGGGACTGTTATGAGCAATATCACGGCGTGGATATAAGTGATGATGCCGTGGAAGCCGCTGTAGACCTTTCCACAAGATATATAACGGACAGATTCCTTCCAGATAAAGCGATAGATCTCATGGATGAGGCTTGTTCGCGCAAAAAGCTTGGCTTTTCAACGATCGGACATGCACAGGAGAAGAAAAAAGCTGTTGAAGCTGAACTTGTAACTCTGGATAAAGATCTTGAAGCTGCGATCATAGCGGGAGATATAGAAGCCGCAGGTGAGATACGCACCAGACAGAAAGAACTATCCAAAAAAATTGCAAAGAAGAATTCGGGAACTGGCAGAAGCATAACTATAACAGAGAGCGATATTGCTGATGTTGTGTCAGTGTGGACAAAAATCCCTGTGAGCAGGCTTACGGAGAAAGAATCAAAGAGATTGGAAAGACTGGAGACAGAGCTGCACAAGCGCGTAGTTGGTCAGGAAGAAGCAGTATCTGCTGTTGCAAAGGCGATAAAGAGAAGCCGTGTCGGACTCAAGGATCCGAAGAGACCTATGGGATCATTCCTTTTCCTTGGACCTACTGGAGTCGGTAAGACGGAACTTTCAAAGGCACTTGCCGAGATAGTATTTGGCAGTGAGGATGCACTTATCAGGGTGGATATGTCGGAGTATATGGAAAAGCACAGCGTATCAAAGATGATAGGATCGCCTCCGGGATATGTTGGATTTGAGGAAGGCGGACAGCTCAGTGAGAAAGTCAGGACAAATCCGTATTCAGTAGTGCTGTTTGATGAGATAGAGAAGGCTCACAGTGACGTGTTCAACATACTGCTCCAGGTTCTTGATGACGGACATATAACGGATTCACAGGGCAGAAAGGTAGATTTTAAGAACACGATCATAATCATGACATCGAATACCGGGGCTGACAGGATAGTTGATCCGAAGACTATGGGATTTGTCACTGTCACGGATGAGGCTAAGGAACATGAGACCATGAAGGGAAATGTCATGGATGAACTCAAGAAGAATTTCAGACCGGAATTTCTCAACAGAATTGATGACATCATAGTGTTCCATGCCCTAAATGAGAAGAATGTCAGGGATATAACAGGCCTTATGCTTCATGAACTTGCAGGCAGAGTAGAGAGGCAGATGGAGATTAGTCTCCGATTCTCCGATTCTGTAAAGAAATTTATCTTTGAGAAAGGCTATGACAAGAAATTTGGTGCGAGACCGCTTCGCCGTGCTATACAGACACATCTTGAGGATGGCCTTGCCGAGGCTATATTGAGGGGCGAGGTAAAGAAAGGGGATACTGTGAATGTATCGATCCATAAGATTAAAGGTGTACAGGTAGACGCAGATAAAAAAGAACAGGTGACATTTACAGTTAAGAAAAAATAAACTATAAAAATTTGGTGAAGTTGCATAATTTTGTAGAAAAAAGTAATGCATTACGGTATAATAAAAAGCACTAACGGATGGTGTACAAAAGATACAAATACAAACTTTCGTTTGGTGATATAGACAAAAAAGCAGGAGGATAAAAGAAGTGGCAGTAGTAAACGAATTGATAAATGCGCAGGGAGAAGCTTTGGAGTTTGGTAATTATGAGCTCGGAGCAAAGACGAAGAAGGATGGTTTTGAATTCCAGGGAGATATATATAAGATCAAGACTTTTAATGAGATTACAAAGCTGGAGAAGAATGGAATGTTTGTATACGAGTCAGTGCCTGGAACAGCAGTTCATGGTTTCAAGGCTGATGAGAACGATGTTTCATTTGTCGTTGAGGGATCTGAGAATGCATCTATTACACTTGAACTTGAGCCAGAGACAGAGTACAAGGTTCATGTAGATGATGTTTATGTAGGCAAGAACAAGACTAATCTTGGCGGTAAGATGAGCATAAGTGTTGATCTTGAAGAGGGAAGACCTGTAAAGGTAGATATTAAGAGAGCATTTGACTAATAATAGAATACACAGGAGATATTTATGGCAAAAGCAAAACAGGTGTTTTTTTGCCAGGAATGTGGATTTGAATCGACAAAGTGGATGGGACAGTGCCCGGGATGTAAGGCATGGAATTCATTTTGTGAGGAGAAAGTGACAGTAGGCGCCAAGAGCCAGTCCGGTAAAAGGGCTGTCGTGGCGCCTACAAGCATTTTGGAGGTGGAGACCACTGACGAGACGCGGTTCACCACAGGAATTGGCGAGTTAAACAGAGTATTAGGCGGTGGAATAGTGAGCGGATCCCTGGTCCTTGTAGGCGGCGATCCAGGAATAGGAAAGTCCACCATATTATTGCAGATGTGCAGGAATATGTCTGAGATGGGACATAAGATACTCTATGTATCAGGAGAGGAATCGCTGTCACAGATAAAGATGCGCGCAGAGAGAATAGGAAGCTTTACAAAAGATATGCTGCTTCTCTGTGTCAATAATCTAGAGGATGTTGAAGAGTACGTAAAAAAGGATACTCCGAAAGTGATAGTTATAGATTCCATACAGACTATAGTTACAGACGATGTGGAATCTGCTCCGGGAAGTGTATCCCAGGTTAAAGAGGTGACTGCCAGGCTGATGAGGATGGCAAAGCAGACGGGAATAGCCATATTCATAGTCGGACATGTGACCAAGGAAGGAACAGTAGCCGGTCCAAGGACTCTTGAACACATGGTAGATACAGTTCTGTATTTTGAGGGCGAAAGGAACGCAGGATTCAGAGTGCTCCGTGCTGTCAAAAACAGATTTGGCTCTACAAATGAAATAGGTGTATTTGAAATGAAGGGAACAGGGCTTGCCGAGGTGAAGAATCCGTCACAGCTCATGCTGGATGGCAGACCAGACGATACGTCTGGATCTGTGGTTGTATGTACAATGGAGGGAACAAGACCGATACTTCTGGAGATACAGGCTCTTGTCTGCCAGTCAAATTTCAATCTGCCAAGAAGAACGAGTGTAGGTCTTGACTACAACAGAGTGAACCTTCTGCTTGCTGTGCTGGAGAAAAGAGGTGGCATAGTGATGGCTGGCTGCGATGCCTATGTGAATATAGCCGGAGGAATGCGCCTTGATGACCCGTCGGCAGATCTTGGAATTGTATTTGCACTTGTCTCTAGTTTCAAGAATCGTGCTATACCATCCGATATGGTCATGTTCGGAGAGCTGGGATTATCGGGAGAGGTACGTGGCGTATCAGGAGCGGAACAGAGAGTGCGTGAGGCATCTAAGATGGGATTTAAGATATGTATCATACCAAAATCCAATCTCGATAATGTGAAGAAGATGAAAGATCTTGGTGACATGAAAGTAGTAGGTGTGGCGAATTTGCAGCAGGCATTGGAGTATATATAGAGCAATATACGTAAACGTGTAAAGCGATATATAGAACAATATACACTAATACATAATGTAATATACAGAACAATATACTCTGATGTAGTGAAAATATATTTCTGATGTAGGGACAATATATTCTAATATAAGAATATTATATTCTTACATATTCAAATTTTAGAGTATTATATTAAATGAAAAGATACAATAATAATGACAAGAACGGCCATAGTATCAGCTGATGCTGTGGCCATTTTTCTTATTTTGCAGATTTTGCAGAATTCAGGAAAAGTGCTTGACATTGTAAAATGATGGTGGTATCTTATAAAAGCTGTCGCGTGAGACGG
>URJI01000093.1 GCA_900548215.1 uncultured Coprococcus sp.
TGAGGAGTACAGAAACAGAAAACCGAAGAATCTCTCTGGTGGACAGAGACAGAGAGTGGCGCTTGGACGTGCTATAGTGAAGGATCAGAAAGTATTTCTCATGGATGAGCCGCTTTCCAACCTTGATGCAAAGCTCAGAGTCAGCATGAGAAGTGAGATAAGCAAGCTTCACAGAGATCTTGGAAGTACTACTATATATGTAACACATGACCAGGTTGAGGCTATGACCATGGCAGATCGTATAGTGATCATGAAGGACGGAGTTGTACAGCAGACAGGAGCTCCTATGGAGCTTTATGATCACCCTGTCAATCTCTTTGTAGCAGGCTTCATAGGCTCACCTCAGATGAATTTCTTTGACGTGACGCTGGATGGCGATGGAGTGACATTCAAGGATGGAAGCAGAATGAAGCTCACAGACGAGACTGTCAAGAAGCTGAACGATCATGGACAGAAGAATGTGATACTCGGTATTCGAGGAGAAGATATCAAGTTCGATCCTCAGAATCTGGATCTCTATAAGGACAATACATTCAGTGCTGTTATCGAGGATACAGAGATCATGGGAAATGAAAATAATCTGTATTTCCAGTTTGCGGAAAGCAAGACTGTTGCAAGAGTATCAAAGTATGAGATAAGCCAGATAGGCGACAAGGTTTCGTTCGTATTCATGCCACATAAGCTGCACTTCTTTGACAGCACAACCGAAAAAACAATATAATCAAGCAGAAGGAGGTCACAGTATGCATACATGCCAGAAGGCAGATGAATATATAGAAAAGAACAGAGTAGACAGAGCAGACAAGCCGGAGTTCCATCTTACAACTCCGGTGGGCTGGTTAAACGACCCTAATGGATTTTCCATATATAAAGGAAAGGTGCATTTGTTTTATCAGTTCCATCCATACAGCACGGAGTGGGGACCGATGCACTGGGGACACTCCAGTTCAAAGGATTTCATAAAATGGGAAGAGCTTCCAACTGCGCTGGCGCCAGACTCGGAATTTGATTCATTTGGGTGCTTTTCAGGAACTGCTATAGAGAATGACGGGAAGCATGTATTGTTCTATACAGGAGTAGTTGAGGAAAAACTGGCTGATGGAACTAAGAATGTTATACAAAACCAGTGTATGGCTGTAGGTGATGGAATTAGTTATGAAAAAATATCCAGCAATCCTGTTGTTGATGGGAAGATCATGCCGGAGGAATGCAGCCGTGCTGATTTCAGAGATCCGAAGGTCTGGAAGGATGCGGACGGCAGGTACTATATGCTGGCTGGAAACCGGACATATGATGGAATCCCTCAGGTTGTACTGTTCTCTTCAGATGATATGTACAACTGGAAATTTGAATCAGTATTTGCAAAGGATGAAACAGGCAGATTTGGCGCAGTATGGGAGTGCCCGGACTATTTTGAGATGGATGGACATAATGTGCTTATAGTATCCCCACAGGACATGTCAGCAGATGGAGAGTTTCACAATGGAAATAACGTGGTATTCTTCATAGGCGATGTGGATGAAGAGAAACATATTTTCAAGTATGAAAAAGCAGTATCTGTGGACAGTGGATTTGATTTTTATGCACCACAGACTATAAGAACACCTGATGGACGAAGAGTGATGATTGGCTGGATGCAGTCTTGGGACAGCGTAAATACGCTGCCATGTGGACAGAAGTGGGCATGTATGATGTCAGTTCCAAGAGAACTAATGATCTCTGACGGCAAGCTGATTCAGACTCCGGTCAGAGAGCTTTGCGGATACAGGCAGAACAAGCTGGTAGTTAATGATACTTTGCGTGGTGAGAAGACATATGAAGGCATTAACGGCAGAGTTATCGATATGACAGTTGATATAAAGAAAGCTGAATGCGGACATTTTACAATGCACTTTGCAAAGGATGAGATTCATGAAACCAATGTCAGCTATACCCCGGGAACACAAATGCTTGAGATAGACAGAACATTTGCGGGATGGATACGTGATACAAACTGTGTGCGCAAGGTCAAAATCAAGAATGGCAATGGCCTTTCAAAAATGAGAATAGTGATGGATTGGAATTCCATAGAGATATTTGTAAATGATGGAGAACAAGTGCTGTCTACAGTTATATATACACCGCGCAATGCTCAGGATATTGTATTTGAAACTGACGGATGTGTGGAACTAGAGGTGGAGAAATACGATCTGAACATATAAGTCATATGCTCTGATTGATCAAATTTTGAAAGGAGTCTTAATATGTGTAAATATGATGTGGCTGCACTTGGTGAGCTGCTTATAGATTTTGCGAAAAAAGAAGTGAATGTGACAGGTGATCTTATGTTTGCGGCAAATCCTGGAGGCGCTCCGTGCAATGTTCTGGCTATGTTGCAAAAGCTTGGCAGGAAAACCGCTTTTATTGGAAAGGTGGGCAATGATTTCCTTGGAGAATTTCTGGCAAAAACAGTTGAAGACCAGGGAATTGATATATCGGGGCTCTCCAGAGACAATAAGGTTCCTACAACTCTTGCATTTGTAAACAATACGCCGGATGGAGACAGAAGCTTTTCCTTTTACAGAAACCCTGGTGCTGACATGATGCTCAGTAAAGACGATGTGGATTTGTCAATTATAGGCAATGCGACGATATTCCATTTTGGCACTCTTTCTATGACAGACGACAGCGTGGAGCAGGCTACAAAGCTTGCGGTTGACTATGCAAAGAAAAATGGAAAAATTATTTCATTTGATCCAAATCTCAGGGAACCATTGTGGGATGACCTTGAGCGTGCAAAGGAAAAGATGGAATATGGTATGTCAGTATGCGATATACTTAAGATATCTGACAATGAGATAGAATTTGTGACAGGACAGAGCGATATTGAGACAGGAATCAAAATCATAAAAGAGAGATATTCTCCGAAACTCATATGTGCTACTATGGGTAAGGATGGAAGCATAGCTCTGTATGGCGATATTGAGGTAAAAGAAGATGGCTTTGTTCAGGAAAATACAGTAGATACCACTGGCGCCGGAGATACTTTTATGGCATGTGTTCTGAATTATGTGTGTGAGAATGGACTAGATAATCTTACGAAAAACCAGCTTACACAGATGCTGGTATTTGCAAATGCTGCGGCTTCCATTATAACTACAAGAGTCGGTGCACTAAAGTCTATGCCAGAGCGTGCAGAAATTGAGAGCCTCATATCAGGAAGAAATGCGAAGAATACATACGAGGTTCAGATCAATCTGGGGACGATAGATAAGGTAAAAAGATTTGTGGCTGCAATTGCTCCTTTAAGTGCGGATTTTGCAATAAAGAATGATAAGTATGTAGTTGATGCCAAGTCTATAATGGGAGTGTTCAGTATGGATTTGTCCAGACCGCTTAAACTTCAGATTGACACAGAGGGTGATCGGATTGATGATATTTTGAAAGAAATAGAAGAGTTTGTTATACAATAAAAATTTGAAAACCTAAATACATGTGATAAAAATACCAGCTTGCAAAGATTAGAAAAAACATCTGATTTTGCAGACTGGTATTTTGTTTATTTATCCAGCAAATATGCTGACTACATGTAAATGCGCAATGTCATAAATTTAAGCATATTGAAAAAAAGTTAAGCTCTGTTCTTCAATGCAGTTATGTTATACTTATAGTAAAAACACTGTTGAAAAGAGTGGTAGTGCATCAGTGCGGGGCCTAAAAACGACTACTATACTTATTAGGACTAAAACATCAGTAAATCTTGTGAAAACAAAGGAGAAATTGTATGAAAGTTCATAATTATAAAATAAAAAATAACTTTGAGCAGGCAGAGAATGCAACTTGCAAAACGTGCAGAAAAATAACATTGAACGGTATAGGTCTGCTTTCCGGAGCCCAGCTTAAGTATATAGCGTTCATTTCAATGCTCATAGATCATACGAATAAGACATTGCTGTATCCGTATCTGGATGGTGGAATAATATCGGCTGTAAGTGATGTATTTGATGTCCTGGGGCGGATAGCTTTCCCGATATTCATATATATGCTGGTGGAAGGATATTTTCATACGAGAAGCAAGTGGAAGTATCTTGGAATGCTGCTTATATTTGGCGTGATATCTGAGATCCCTTATGACATGTTCTCCAGTGGCGTATTCTTTGAATGGAATGCAAATAATATTATGTTTACATTGGCGATGGTGCTGGCAATGATATGGATCATAGATGTGCTGAGGAAAAAAATGGAGAAGCTTCCCAAGGCAGTATGGTTTATAGCAACAATACCGATAGTTGCCATAGTGTGCTTTATATCGATGAATCTTGCGGTTGATTATGACTACCACGCCATACTTATAGGATATTTCCTGTATATATTTCATGAAAAGTCCGCAATTGCAATACCGTTCTGCTACCTGGCGATGATCAAGGAACCGTGGGCACTGTTGGGGTTTGGACTGACTTTGACATACAATGGCAAGCGCGGTAGGCAGAATAAGCTGGTGAATTACCTGTTCTATCCGGTGCATATGCTGATACTCGGTATTATAAGGATGTGTCTTGGGCTGTGATAGATGAGAAGGAGCACGGTGGTATTATGGAAATCGATAAAGAGCTGATGACAAAGATATATGACCTCAGGCACAGGCTTCACGGCATTCCTGAGGCTTCGATGCATGAGACGCAGACTAAGGCGGTGCTCATGTCGTTTCTCAGGGAGAATACTGACCTTGAGATCGTGGATAGAGGCGCTTGGTTTTATGCGGTGCTGAAATCTTCTTATGACAGAATAGGGGATGAAGAAAGAACGCCGATCGCGTTCAGGGCAGACATGGATGCAGTGTGTGGGCAGGATGGAAAGCCGGGACATTACTGCGGGCATGATGGACATAGCAGTATATTATGTGGGGCTGCGGCATGGCTGTCCCGTGAAATGGAAAAATGTGGAAATACGCATGTGTGTGATATAAATGACAATTCTGGAGCGATTTGCCGGAATCAGATAATTAACAGGGACGTCTATTTCATTTTCCAGCCCGGCGAGGAGATCGGTGCCGGGGCAAGGCTGTGCAGAGATCTTATAATTGAGAAGAATATAGGTGAGATTTATGGACTTCATAACATACCGGGATATCCGAGAAATCATGTGCTGACGATAGATGGAACATTTGCATGCGCATCAACGGGGCTTGAGATACATATGGCTGGTGCTGCCAGCCATGCGGCATATCCTGAGGCGGGAAAGAATCCGGGGCCTGCGCTTGCCAGGCTGCTGCTGGAGGTAGAGAAGCTTACGGAGGAGTACAACCGCAGCAGGGGATTTGTCAGGATGACGCTCATCGGAATGGATATTGGAAGTGCCAATTACGGTGTGGCTGCATCAGAAGGAACGCTGCGCATGACGGTGAGGGCTGAGAGAGAAAAGGTATTTGCCGGGTATGTGGACGAGATAAAGCAGATTGCACAAAATACTGCGGACGATGGGGGCTTCACCCTTGATATACAGGAGATAGAGCGGTTCCCGGCAACGGAAAATCATGCTGTGAATGTGGACAAACTGAGAAAATGTGCTGCTGGCCAGAATATTGTGGTTACAGAACTTGCTGAGCCGATGAGATGGTCGGAGGACTTCGGATACTATCTGCAGGAGACAAAGGGAGCATTTTTCGGCATAGGTGATGGTGAGGATCATGCCCAGCTCCACACGGCGGGATTCGAGTTCCCGGATGAGATTATAGAGACTGCAGTTAAGATGTTTGTGGGGCTGGCGTTGATGTAGTGCATGTAAGAGATAGTAAGTTATTTGATGTTCAAAATGGGGTAAAGTCGTATGAAGATAAAATATGACAGGCGCGTAATGCGTATAATTCTGACCACCGCAGTGGTGGTATCTGTTCCTACACTTGCAGGAATGATCTGTGGTGTGTTTTTTGATGATACTGTCAGTACATTTTGCGATGTTATGATGGTGACCAGCGTTATTACATTTTGCCCTATGGCTGGTTTGTGGCTTGCCTGCCTGGACGCATGGCTGTACTTGAGAGAACTGGGCAAGGCTGGATATGAGGTTCCAGATGACAGAAGGAAATATAATTGTGTGCTGGAAAATCTGCCGAGAGAACGAGAAGATTATTGCATCGTTGATGGAAGGGACAGGGATAGCGTGATATTAGCATGTATTACGGCTGCATGTACACTCTGTTTTGCGGTGGTGGTCATAAAGTATTATGTAGGGTGGTGGCGCTGGATCCCCGGAGTGTCGATTCCTGGAATATGCCTGTGTATTGTTGCTGTATTCTGGGTGGCTGGGGCAGTTGTATATTATAGACAGTCTGACAATAGAAGATATAGAGGAAGACTTGAGCCGGTGGATGACAGAAAGGTAAGAACCTATTTGTTTAAGAAGATAATGACTGTACTTTTGGCTGGCTTTGTATCCGTGATTTTTGATCTGGCTATGTTTTCTGCGGCTGGTTACATGGCCAAAGCGCAGGTGGAGGCGGATGCCGAGAAGGTTAGATACGAGGTCGCTGGTATCAGCGATGTATCTCGTGACGGTCAAGATGGGACATACCAGCTAGGAGAGATAGACACGGACAAGCTGAGCATAGATTTTCGGATGAAAGACGGACATCTTGAATGGCAGTCAGAGCACGGGCAGATGAAGCTTACGTATGTATATACATGGAAATATGGGGAAACGGAAAGAAGGATTATCAGATGATACTGCGGAAATTCCCGAACTTAGGCATAAAATTCCTCTTATAGAACAAAATAAATATAGAACGTATTGCAGACCATTATGAGGTTTTGCATAGCATGTCCTGAAGAGTGATGGATTATTGTATGTGGAGGTTCGACATGACAAAAGCGGCAAAGATATATCTGGTGGTTCTCATATGGCTGTCAGCACTGGTGCAGCTGGCGGTACTTCTGATCTAGAATTTATTAGCTGTTATCTGAATAGCGATTCGGATTTGATGGATTCAGTAAAATGTGACTGCCTCTTGAATGTAAAACCCAAAAATGATATGATTAAAAAAGTTTTAGAGAATTATGATACAAAAATACACCATAATTCTCTAAAATATATATTTTGCAAGGCGTTTTAGAGAATTATGAGGTAATATCATGATCGGAAGAAAAAAGGAAATAAAATTATTAGATGATTGTCTGTATTCTGGCAAAGCGGAGTTTTTGGTAGTATATGGCAGACGGCGTGTAGGAAAGACATACCTGATAAAAGAATACTTCAACAATAGTTTTTCGTTTTATGCAACCGGCTTATCCAAAGCCAAAACAAGGGAACAGCTTAGGGCTTTTGATGGAAGCCTTTTAGAATATGGGGGTGAGAATAATACAGTATCAAGAGATTGGTATGATGCATTTGTGAAACTGAAAAAATTGTTGCAGAGAGATGATGTAAGAAGGGATCCTGCGAGTGGGAAAAGGGTAGTTTTTCTTGATGAACTTCCGTGGATGGATACGGCTAGATCAGACTTTAAGAGCGCTCTTGAATATTTCTGGAACAGCTGGGCTTCTGCTGAGAAAGATATGCTATTGATAGTTTGCGGCTCTGCTACATCGTGGATTATTGATAATTTATTATCGGACAGAGGTGGTTTTTATAATAGAATCACGAGGCAAATGCATCTTATGCCATTTACACTTGAGGAGTGCAGGGAGTTATTTGAAGAAAATGGGATGTCGTTAACTTCACAGCAGGTGATCGAGAGCTACATGGTGTTTGGAGGAATTCCATATTATTTGAATTGCTTTGACAGGAGACTTAGTCTGGCACAGAATATTGAAGAACTTTTGTTTAAACAGACAGGTCAGTTGTACTATGAATACGACAGGCTTCTTGGCTCTTTGTTTAAGAAGTGTGAACGTCATGCGGCGATACTTACTGCCTTATCGACGAAAAAAGGTGGTATGCTGAGGACAGAACTTGCCAGAATATCACAGATAGGGGATGGAGCTCCGCTTACAAAAGCACTGAATGAGCTTGAACAGTGTGGCTTTATAAGAAAATACAAAAATTATATGAAAGAAAAGAATGGAGTATATTTTCAGCTTATAGATCCATTTATGATGTTCTGCTATAAGTTTATACAGAACAGAGAATATGATAGCTGGATGAGTTATATAAATACACCAGGATATTATTCATGGGCTGGAAATGCATTTGAGATGGTATGTCTTATACACGTGAATCAGATTAAGAAGACATTGGGAATTGCTGGTGTTGAGACAAATGAATACGCCTGGAGAAGTATGGCATCAAACCCTGGTGCTCAGATAGACTTGATAATAGATAGAAGAGATGGAGTAGTCAATGTATGTGAAATAAAGTATACGATGGCAAAGTATGCCATAGATGCAGCATATGAGGATAATCTCAGAAACAAGATATATGCTTTTGTGAACGAGACTAAATGCAAAAAAGCAGTACATCTTACATTCTTGTCTGTAGTTGGGCTGACAAAGAATAGTCATTCCGGCATTGTTCAGAATGAAATAACAGGTAACGACCTGTTTTGTTAAAGAATTAAATGAAAATATATATCATTACCAATGATTATATGTTAGAATAAATCGACTTTGTTTCAAATTGCAGGGATGCAGCCGCGAATATGCGGAATGTTTGGAGACAGGGTCGATTTTTCTGCATAAAAATGCAGGATGATCTTCATGGATTTCGGGAAAAATAGGAAGTCTGTTAGCTATTTTACCCTGGATACCATGCCTTAAAATGTATCTCGACATGGAGAGGCAGGTGGATAGGGCTACTAACCGTTATCCATGCCATCACCCGGTTATAATAAAGGGGTTTTTTCTTAACATGTTTTTGATTCCCCGACAGTATGAGGGCAAGATAAAGTTGTGCTCATGCGAGGAGAGCTATCAGATAGGCTTTTCGTTATTTGCTCCCCGGGCTGGTGAGATATACAGCAGTGATACATGGAGCGTGGATTTGTTGTCCGCTGACGGCGGGGCGGTCGCTCTTGTCGTCCATTTGGAATGGCAGATGACAAATGCGCTTTGTTGGGGCACTGTAAGTAGGTGACGGAGTATGTCACGATACTTAAGGAGGAAATAAATGGAAAAAAACAACAATAATTCCAACAATATCATTGAATTGAAAAGCATTGTCAAGACCTATGACAATGGATTCACAGCAACCCACGGCTTTAACCTCGAAGTGAAGAGAGGCGAGTTCGTCACGTTCTTAGGCCCTTCAGGCTGCGGAAAAACCACGACACTTAGAATGATAGCAGGATTCGAGATTCCTACTTCAGGAGAGATATTACTGAATGGGCAGGATATCAGCAAACTTCCACCAAATAAGAGACCTATCAATACGGTCTTTCAGAGGTATGCGCTGTTCCCACACCTGAATATCTTTGACAACATAGCATTTGGCCTCAAGCTCAAGAAGCTTCCTAAGGCAGAGATTGTGAAGAAGGTCAAGAAGGTTCTTGAGATGGTTGACCTTGAGGGCTTTGAGGACAGAAAAGTCGCCACGCTTTCGGGTGGACAGCAGCAGAGAATAGCTATAGCGAGAGCTCTTGTCAATGAGCCGGAGATACTTCTTCTGGATGAGCCTCTTGGTGCGCTGGATCTCAAGATGAGAAAAGAGATGCAGATAGAGCTTAAGGGAATGCATGACAGGCTGGGAATCACTTTTATCTATGTAACACACGACCAGGAGGAAGCACTCACCATGTCAGACAAGATAGTTGTCATGAGCGAGGGTGAGATACAGCAGATAGGAACTCCTGAAGATATATATAATGAGCCAAAGAACGCATTTGTTGCGGATTTCATAGGCGAGAGTAACATCTTCAACGGAATCATGACGGGCAAGTTAAAGGTAAGATTCTGTGGTGCAGAATTTGTCTGTCTGGATGACGTGGAGATTGGAACGAAGGTGGATGCCGTAGTAAGGCCGGAGGATGTGATAATCACCACACCTGAACAGGGCGTTATAAAGGGCGTTGTGACCTCCGTAGTATTTAAGGGCGTTCACTATGAGATCACCGTTGAGTCCGGAAGAAATGAGATAGTTATTCAGACCACAAAGTCCGCCAAGGTTGGAGACAAGGTTGGCCTCAATGTTGAACCTGATGGAATACACATCATGATATCGGAGACTGCAATCAACAAGATTGAGAGCTCGGTCAACAGAAACTACGCACTTGGTGTATTCGACGGCAAGGTATCATGCGACCTCACGGAGATCGTTCCGGGCTCAGCCATGAAGGATGGCGTGCTGGTGGATGCAAATGGTGAGGTGA
>URJI01000094.1 GCA_900548215.1 uncultured Coprococcus sp.
AGTACAACTGCAGCCTTTCTCTCCTCTGGTGTGAGATAGATATTTCTTGAACTCTTTGCAAGTCCATCTTCCTCTCTGATGATAGGACAGCCAACTATCTCTATATCAAAGTTTAGATCCTTTACCATTCTCATGATGATAGCAAGCTGCTGTGCATCCTTCTGTCCAAAGTACGCTCTGTCAGGTGTAACTATGTTGAAGAGCTTACCGACAACTGTACACACACCTTTGAAATGTACAGGTCTTGTCAGACCACAAAGTGCATTTGGAAGGCCTGTCATATTGATAAATGACACAAATCCATCTGCGTACATCTCCTCTGGCTCAGGATTAAATATGATATCTGCACCTGTCGCCTCACAGAGCTTTGCATCAGCCTCAAGATCTCTAGGATAGCTCTCAAGGTCCTCGTTTGGTCCAAACTGTATAGGATTGACAAACACACTTACAACAGTTCTATCGTTCTGCTCCACTGACTTCTTTATAAGACTCTGATGTCCCTCATGAAGGTAACCCATAGTTGGCACAAGACCAACTGTAAGTCCCTGCTTCTTCCACTCTTTAACCTGTGCTCTTACTTCTTCTATTTTCTTTAATATGACCATGATATTTCTCTCCTATCCTTTAGTACCTGCCCGGTCGGGTCAGATACAAATGTCTTCAGTATGATTTATTCTATATGATTTATTCTAATACAACTTCTCGATAACCTCGTCATCGATCTTATATGTGTGCTCAGGTCCAGGGAACGTACCGGCATTTATCTCGTCTATATATGCCTTAACCGCACCTCTCATAGCATCGCCCACATTTGCAAACTGCTTGACGAATTTAGGTACAAAGTCTGAAAACATTCCAAACATATCCTGATTTACAAGCACCTGTCCGTCACAGTAACGGCCTGCACCTATACCGATCGTTGGTATGCTGATACTCTCTGTCACTATCTTTGCAAGCTTCTCTGGAACGCACTCGAGAACAAGCATATAAGCTCCTGCCTCCTCAACTGCCTTTGCATCCTCTATAAGCTTCTTCGCAGCGGCCTCAGTCTTGCCCTGCACCTTGAATCCACCAAATGCATTGATTGACTGAGGTGTAAGTCCCAGATGTGCACATACAGGTATGCTGGCCTTGACAATCGCACTGATCTGTGGACACATATCCTTGCCGCCCTCAAGCTTGACCGCACCTGCACGGCCCTCCTTCATGATCCTTCCGGCATTTACCACTGCATCGTACACACTTGCCTGATATGACATAAATGGCATATCTGTGACAACCAGTGCATTCTTCGCACCTCTTGCCACTGCGGCACTGTGATGAATCATGTCATCAACCGTAACGGAAATCGTATCCTCGTATCCAAGTATCGTATTACCAAGCGAGTCACCCACAAGTATAGTGTTGACTCCACACTCATCGAGTATCTTTGCTGTGGTGTAGTCATAGGCAGTGATCATAGAGATCTTCCTGTCTGTCCCTTTCATCTGCATCAGTGTTGTCGTTGTGTTCTTCATAATTATAATTCTCCTATTCCGTTCAAAGCTTCCAATAATTTTCCATAATCTCTGTCACCATGTTTCTTTTTTGCAACAGGGACAAGACATTTGGACACTGCGATATAAGCCTCCCTAGCATCACCGTCAAGGGCGCTAAGATGCTTCATGACTGTATCTGTATCACACCTCTCAACCGGGCCTGTAAGACTTTCAACCGGACCTTTGTCCGCAGCCGCATTTGCATTTCCAAGGAAGAGTGGCCTGATCGCACGGACAGCCTGATTTTCATCAAAACCACACTGCATGAGCAGATCCTGTGATATTGCCAAAAGCCCTGTGACAAGGTTGCTGGCAAAAACCGCTGCGCCGTGATACCTGACTTTATCTGTACCGTCTATGCGCACACATTCATTGCCAAAAGCCTTTATCACATCACAGATAACATCTGCATATCGGTCATGACCTTCAACTGTAAAAAACGCTCTGTCCAATTCTTTGTAGGATTCGTACTTTGAACTAATTGCATACATAGGATGAATCGAATAACCAAAGGCACCAGCCTCTGTTATACCTGAGAAAATATCTGATGTCATAGCTCCACTGGCATGACATATGATCCTGCCCGCAATGTCAAGATCCTTCATCTTCTCCCACACTTCAGATATACTTCCATCCGGAACTGTGAGAAATATCACATCACTATATCCGCAAAGCTTCTCCAAGCTATCGTATGTAACGGTGTCGGTAAATGAAGCTGCCTCCTCAGCACTTTCCATGTGAGCACTATAATAACCACTCACGCTGAGTTTTTCACCATCTGACAAAATACCACATAGAGAGTTTCCTCTCTCTGCTATATATCTGCCAAATGTAAATCCAACTTTTCCAGCTCCAACAAATCCAATCCTCATACTATCACCTGCTTAAATATGCATGTAAATATCAGTGAGTACCCCTTAAGGGATAAATTCAGGTACGGTTTCTTTCGAATACCATCCACTCCACATACTAACATTACATTTTTATGTTGTAAAGCAATAATCCCTCAAAAGGGATCATCGCCATGTCTGCCTGTTACTTGAATTTCTCTATGACTTCCTCATTTGCCTTCATAGCAGCCTTTTCCATCTCTTTTCTCTCATCCATGAGCTTAAGTCTTACTGACTCGTTGTTCACACCGATGATCTGAAGTGCAAGATATGCAGCATTCTTGCTTCCGTTTATTGCAACGGTTGCAACAGGTATTCCTGAAGGCATCTGAACTATTGAAAGGAGCGCATCCATTCCATCAAGGGTTGCACCTGAAAGCGGAACGCCTATTACCGGCAGAACTGTCTGGGATGCAACGACTCCCGGAAGCGCAGCAGCCATTCCTGCCGCAGCAATGATAACTTCTGTACCATTATTGTTTGCCTCCTCTATAAACTCTGAAAGTCCGGCATGTGCTCTGTGCGCTGAAAGACATCTCACATCAACCTGCACTCCATAATTCTTAAGTATTCCAACTGCCGGTTCTACCTTTGACATGTCACTTGTTGATCCCATGATTATTGCTACTCTCATCTTCATTTTCCTCTTTTCTTTATATTTATATATTTTGAATTTTTATATACTGTTGAGATACTGGTCAATCATCTCACTTGACGTCTGATAATCTCCCATATTCAGATATTCCCTGAGGGCTGTCAGAAACTCTGTGTCAATATCGCCATACTGATATCTGTCAATATCTCTCATGATTCCTTCCACAGGCTCTCTGTCTCCGGCACGCAGGAACGCCCTGAGCTCCTTGAGTTTCCCCTTGTTTATTCCCTCTTTGAATTCCTTTTCGGCGGCTTCATCCGTATGTTCTATTCTCGCCATATATTTGTCGATCTGTTTAAAGAAATCATTCATCATAGCAACGAAATCACGGGTATTATCCTTCGCATACTGCTGGTTGCCTATATTTATCGCTGCTTCGAGATTTGCCGCCTTTCTCTCTATTCCATATGCACTTATATTCGCACTGCTGCTCTTGATATCATGTATTATATTCTTATATCTTCTGACATCGTCATCTATATACGTTCTGAGCATCTGCACTTCTTCGCGGTACTCATCCCTGTAGCTTCTGAGGAACATATTGAAAGTCTGGAAATTGCCGCCCATAGCTCTGACTGCATCCTCCACAGCTACAAATCTTCCCAGAAGAACTGCGTCTTCTATATAATTGATATCATCTTCCGTCTGCGACAGCTCATTGTCCTTCTCTTTTATCTTATCCGCAGAGATATATGTTCTCAGCATAGCTTCCGCCTGATCCAGCTCGATAGGCTTCACTATAACGTCGTTAAAGCCGGACGTAAGTATCTCCTCTCTCGAAGTGTCAACTGTGTTTGCGGAGAGTGCCACTAAAGGAAGCTTCTTAAATTCCTCACCGTCCAGATTCCTGATCTCCCTCACGGTATCAAGTCCATCCATGACTGGCATAACCGTATCTATGAACACCATATCATAGTTGTTCACCATGACATTATCAAGTGCATCGAATCCCGAAGTCGCCACATCACAGGCAAGGCCATATGTGTCAAATATAGTCTTCTCAACCTGAAGTGTTATCTCTGAGTCATCAACTATAAGAATCCGCACATCAGGCAGCCACAGATGGGAATTGGCATTTCTTCTGGCCATCTCTTTTCGCTTGCGTTCATTATAATTTACATAGCTATAATCAAATACTGACTGTTTTATACTGAATCTTATGGTTGTTCCTGCTCCATATATGCTCTCTGCGCTTATGCTTCCATCGAGCATTCTCACAAGCTCTTTCGCTATGGCCAACCCAAGACTGACTCTAAACATTCCTATGTCTGACTTCTCATAAGAATCATCAAGTTCGAATAAAGTGGCAAGCCGTTCCTCTTTTACACCAAGTCCCGTGTCTGATATCTTAAAATCCAGATATACCTCATCGTGATCTCTGTCAAATATCCTTGATATCTCCGTCTCTGGTTCCTCTATAATCTCTGAATACTCGCTCACAGTATAATCCTCAGCCTCAGCTTCATCAGACTCTTCATCAGACCGCCTTGCCAGACGCCAGTCAACATCCACACTTATATATCCCTCTTTTGTGGTACTTGCAGACCAGGCAAATATATTCTCAAGTATCGTTCTTACAGCAGCCATATCTCCTATAAGTCCATTAGGAATATCATCCTCTATGCTGACCTTTAGATCCACCAGATCTCTGTTCACAGCCGTCTTGAACTCCTCAGCAAGCTCATCTATAAGATCAGATGTGAAATACTGGTTGTATGCCGGATCAATGATATCATCCTTAAGATTAGCAAGTTTTGATATACCATCGGACATATCAAGTATCTCTCTTCCTGCAGCATACATAGCACTGTACTGTGAGTATTCCTCACTTTGAACATCACTGCAGTTTCTCATGGCCAGCTCCGATATAGCTATGATATTGTTAAGAGGCGTTCTTATCTCATGATTCAAATAGTTTACATAATCATTTTTCGCCTGGTTCGACTTCTCTGCTTCCTCGCTCTTCTTACTGAGCTCCTCAACCTGTTCATTCTGTCTTCTTAAAAGCTTGAATATACTTCTCGCGACAACGATACCTATCAATATGAGCAGCATGATAATGAGAACTATCAGAAGTTTTGCAAGATTCGTCTCAAAAAAACCAAGTTCTTTATTTATCACAAATGTCAGAGGTTCAGCACACTCTATACCATCTGCATTCTTTGCTGAAAGGACAAATGTGTAGATACCTCCTTCAAGATTTGTATACTCAACCTCCATCCTGTCATTTCCAGTGAGGGTACGGCTCTCGCTCTCAAATCCCTCAAGGTGATAATCCACTGTGATGTCTGCACGGTTTACATAACTAAGAACCGAGAATTTTACAGTTATCCTGTTTGTGCTCTTTGGCACATCTATATGACCATCAAGATCTGAAAACTGATATTCTGAACCATCAACCTCCACCGATGCTATACGAACCTTCGGAGCAACTTCATTCACATATTCTGCGCCAAGATTTATCTTGCATAATCCCTCATCACAACACACATACACTATTCCCGTCTTGGATACATAGTTTGTAGATTTCTCTGTTATATTTGATATGATTCCATCGTTCTTGGAAAAACTTATGTACTCAGCATCTGCACTGCTTAGTATATCCTTCTCATAATATCTGTACAGCCCCCTTGAACCAAATATCCACAGATATCCTTCATCGTCAAGGATAAGATCATATATACCGTTCGTGTTGTCCACAGTCGTTATCTGCCTGACCGTACCCTCCTGATAATAAAGTCCGTTATCTGTTCCTATCCACAAGCCGCTGCTTCCCTGAACCATGGATGACACAACACTCATCTTCTGGTTATCATCAAGGCCTAATGCGTTCACGTTGTAGTCGTCATCTATAATAAACACTCCGGCGCCGTTGGATCCGGCATACAACTGTCCATCAGAATTAGCATACAGACTTATGATATCCGGATTGTCCAGACCATCCATTCTTGAAAGGCTCTTTATAACATCATCCTGTCCTATGACTGAAATACCATTCTCAGTTCCAACAGCCACATAACCTGGTCTCAGCTCCGTCACGCAGTTCACCGCATTACTTATAAGAGATGACTCACCTCTGTTAAAGCATTTGTACTGCCAGTTCCTGCTTACACGTATGACACCATATATCTTGTACGTTGCGATCCACAGATGATCCGATGAATCCACATACAGATCTCTTATACTTATGCCATACAATTTGCTTATGAGTTCATTCTCACTTGCGGCGATCAGTTTGCCATTGGAATCAACCACATAGAGTCCCTCATCAGTTCCTATAAACAGGTTGCCATTGTAGCTGGTGACACAGTTGACAATAGAATTCCCTATGCCATACTTCATGGTCACATCCTGGAACTTACTCTGTTCAAGAAACAGAAGTCCTTTTCTATATGATGTGAACCAATAATTTCCCTCGAAATCGCAGACCATGTCACTCATTGACTCGTTAAACTTAAGGCTCCCCACCGTCACTATCCTGCCCTTGGAAGTCATATATCCAACGCCGTCATCGGCAAGCACCCATATTCGTTTTCCATCAGAATACATTCTATTTATTCCGTGAAGGCTTCCCGTATTTATAACCGACACTGTACCCTTTGCAGTTATCTTCAGTATGCTGTATCCGGCAGAGCCATAATACCTGTTTCCCCTTGCGTCCACATACAGTGAATTTATATCGTCTATACCATATTCAGTCTTTGATGATACAGTTATCTTTCTGTCAGCATATACCGTTATGAAAACATCATTGTTTGCAACCGCATATATAGTTCCATTATACCCGGATATATTGCCAATGCTAAGACCTGATATTCTGTCATCCGTGATGGTCTGTACACCATCTTTATCCATATAGTAAATTCCCGATGAACATGCCATCCACAGATTATTGTCGCCATCTTCATACATAGCATTGATTGATGACACGCCAAGGTTGTACATCTCTGACACTCTGTGGAAAGTTCCATCATTAAATACATAAAGTCCATAGTTGTCTGTTCCGACATAAAGCTTGTCGTCCGCAGTCAGATATATACAGTTGATGGAATACTTTGTTCCATCCTCATGTGAATCAAGCGGAAACAGTACAAATTCACTGCCATCATATCTGTACAATCCATTATCAGTACCAATCCATATATATCCGCTTGTTGACTGGCACACACAATTAGCCTCTCCACTGTCAAATCCTTCGTCATCAGCAAATGTCCTCTGGTTATAATTTGATGTGAAGTTTTCGTCAGCAAACACTTCAAGCCGTGACATCATCACTAAGGCCACGGCTATCATAGTCACAAGTATTGTAAATTTCCTAAGCTGCTCTCTCATTTATTCCTCCGAAAATCCCCGGGAAAAGATCATGCCTCCTTGAGAAAGGCTACATATCCCTTCTTGGTCTCGTATATATCAGCCTTGGAGGTCACTTCCCATGGAGCATGCATGTTCAGCACAGCAACACCACAGTCAATGACTTCCATTCCATACAATGAAAGTATATATGCGATCGTTCCACCGCCACCGACATCCACCTTGCCCAGCTCTGCTGTCTGGTATGCGATCCCGGCATCGTCCATAATCTTTCTTATAGCTGCCATATATTCTGCATTTGCATCGTTTGAACCGGATTTACCTCTTGAACCGGTAAATTTGTTGAATACCATTCCATCACCAAATATAGCTGCATTCTTCTTGTCAAATGCGGATTCAAACGTCGGATCAAAACCGGCAGATACATCAGATGAAAGCATCCTTGATGATGCAAGGCATCTTCGAAGTGACAACTCTGAGAAATCTCCCATGGCATTCATGATCTCTGCAACAGTATTCTCAAAGAAGTGTGACTGCATTCCTGTTGCACCAACACTTCCAATTTCTTCCTTATCAGTTAAAAGACAGCATGTAGTCTTATCCGGTGATTCAACCTCCAGCATAGCTGCAAGTGATGTAAACGCACACACTCTGTCGTCCTGGCCATAAGCCATGATCATACTCTCATCTATACCACAGTTTCTTGCTTTTCCGGCAGGAACTATCTCAAGCTCTGCTGAGATAAAATCCTCCTCCTTCACACCGTACTTCTTCTCAAGAAGCTCCAGAGCTGCTTCCTTGACAGCTTCCTTCTCTTTTCCTGCCAAAGGCCTGCTGGCAAAAAGAATATCAAGCTGCTCACCCTCAATAACAGAATCTGCTCTCTTCTTGAGCTGCTCCTGGGAGAGATGTATGAGCAGGTCGGTGACGCAGAATACAGGGTCATTCTTATCCTCACCTATATTTACATTGACAACTTCGCCATCTGTCTTTGCTATCACACCGTGGATTGCAAGTGGAAGTGTGACCCACTGGTACTTCTTGATACCTCCGTAATAATGAGTGTCAAGATATGCAAATCCACCCTTCTCATACAGAGGATTCTGCTTCACATCCATCCTTGGGGAATCAATGTGTGCACCAAGTATATTCATTCCTTTTTCAAGCTTCTTCTTTCCTATGGTGAACATAGCTACTGTCTTGTTCATCCACACAGCGTACACCTTGTCACCGGTCTCAATCTTCTCCTTGTTCTTGATGATCTTCCTTATATCACGAAAGCCCTTATCCTCAGCCTGTTTTACTATCTCCTTCACGCACTCGCGCTCTGTCTTGCCGTTGTCAAGGAAATCTCTGTAATCCTTACACAGGCTCTCAAGGGCCTTTATCTCATCCTTTTTGTATTTGTTCCATGCATTTTTCTGTGTCATGATCTATACCTCCTTATATTGATCATCAGTACACCTTAATCCATATCTGGCGATGTGCTGACACATCATCACTCGCTATAAACATCAGTGTCTATATTTGTTGTAGACTTTTTCATAGTGTTCTTCCTGAGTATGAGGAACATGGCCCCCGATATCACAAAATATATTATATACACTATGTACGACTGAACCATGGTAAATCTGAATATGATATACCCGATTGCACACAAAACTATGGCTGTCACTATAGCTATCGCCATGTTGAAGAAAGCATTCAGATTGCCTCTGAGTGCGCCATATTCATCCTCCCAGTCTATCTTCGGATGTGTGGAATCAAGCAGGATTCCTGTATATGTACATATTCCGGAACACAATATCCCGATCAACACATAATAAACACTGTCAAGCAGACTGCAATCCATATATATACACACAGCGATAGTAGTTATAACCACAGTCACACCGCTGAATATCATGCTTGTCCATACCTTTACACGCACCTGAAGTTCATAAGCCATAGGAATATGCTTTATGAATGATATATGGCTTCCCTCCCTGGTGAACGATGTTGACGCTATACTGTTCATCGCTGTGGCAAAGAATGCTACAGCCGTCACCGCTATGAGCATAATCGCATCCGAGAGAAAATATCCCTTCTCAAATGTGTTCCTGAATGACCTTATGGAATCTGCTGTAGCAGGTATATTGAAAAGTGCGATCACAAGGATCGGCCATATAACATTAACAACAACACAATATTTTCTGTATGCAGGTGTCCTGACTAACGTCTTTACTTCCTTCTTCATATAGGCTTTAAACGGCGTGTTTATGGCGTAGCTGTCTGACTTTACTCCGCCTCTGATCCTCCTGCCGGATCTTCCGGTGGATGACACAAGGTACACACCTCTAAGGTACAGTTTGTTTCCAAGGAATAACAGCAATCCTATACATGCTGCATTCACAAGTATGAACAATAACATATAAAGTATACTGTTCTCTCCAACCGCTTTAAGGAAGAGCGGTACGGTGAAAAAAATCCTATTCATGATATTTATAAATATATTGTCACCATTTTTCAGACTGTCTATGTAATTATTTATATTTACAGAATCCATCTGTGCAAATGACCATGCAAAAAGTCCGGCAAACACAGCTATGGCAATTCCCACCATAAAATCCACATTGCGGAGCAGCTTCGCCCTGCTGAAAAACGCCATCACGATAAGTGAAAATATACCACAGTAAACAAGCGGCAGCACAGGGAGCAGAAACACTCCGATCAGCGAAGTCAGAACTGATACGATATGTATATCCGCCGCAACAAAATATCCTATAAATCCGCAGAACAGGATCATGAATTCCATGACGCTCTCTGCAAAATATGCATGAGTGAATTTGGCTGCA
>URJI01000095.1 GCA_900548215.1 uncultured Coprococcus sp.
CCAGGTTGAAAAATGCATTATTATCAAATGCTACTTTACCCGGCAGATTCTCTTCACCAACATACGCCACAAATTCCTGTGCCAGTTTGCTGTCATCCGAAACATCGTCATAGTTGTTCACAAGAACAACATCAAGTACCGGCTTGTCCTCTCTTGTAACAAATACCACCGTGAAATACACTATCAGCCCCACAAGAGCGACAGCGCCGATTATCCATAATTTGTAATAATCCCAGATATAACCTATCTTTTTGCGCATGGAATCCATCTCTTTTATCTTCAGTTTCTCTTCTTCTGTGATAATAGACTTTTTCATAGATGTCCTCCCTCCGCACTTACGATATATTTGGAGTGGACGCATGAAAGGCGCTTCGCGCGGCGTCCACGGCATCGCAAGTGCTCCGCACTTACGATATCATATAGGGTGACGCCAGCAACTGACGTCACCCACATTGTAGTTACAACTGCTATATTGTCTTTTAGAGCTTTCCACCTGATGTAGCGATACCTTCTACGAACTGCTTCTGGAATATCAGGTATATAACGATCATTGGTATACATGATATGAGTGAAGCAGCCATCAACTGTGGATAGTTGGACTGATACTGTCCCTGCATAGTTGCAAGGGCTGCTGAGAGCGGCATCTTGTTTGCACTGCTGTTTACAACCAGTGGCCACATCAGATCTTTGAATGCGAACACTGCTGTGAATATTCCGAGGGCAACCATAGATGATCTTGCAAGCGGAGCCATTACGAATACGAAAGTCTTTGGAATGTTACATCCATCAAGTCTCGCTGCCTCCTCGAGATCTCCAGGAAGTCCCATGTAAGCCTGCTTCAGCAGGAATGTACCAAACGCTGTTACAATTCCCGGGAATACCAGAGCAAACATCGTATTTGTCAGGCCCATCTTACTGATCATCAGGAACTGTGGGATGATGAATATCTGTGAAGGAATCATCATCTGGAAAAGTATCAGAGAGAACATAAAGTCTCTGCCTTTGAACTTAAGTCTTGCAAATGCATATCCTGCAAGTGTTGCTGTGAGACATGCACACACAACTCTGAAGAATATGAGCAATAACGTATTCTTGTAGAGAACAATGAAATTCATGTTATTCCATACAGTAGTGAAAGCGTCTGTACGCCACTGTGATGGGAATATTACGAATGGACTTACTGAAGTTGCCTCTGTTACTGTCTTAAATGCTGTCAGTGTCATCCATACAAATGGCACAATCATAATTATTGAGAACACGATGAGAATAAGGTGAATCAATAATTTCTGCATTTTTCTCTTAAACTGTACGCCTCTTGTCATATCGATTCCCCCTTCCTAGTTATAGTGAACCCACTTCTTCTGACCTATCATCTGGAATACTGTGAGTACCATGATGACTGCAAGAAGAAGAACTACTATTGCTGATCCATAACCCTTGTTACCATTCTGGAATGAATACTGGTAAAACAGATATACGATTGACTCTGTCTTCTTGAGGGCTGGATTTGAAATATCCATTACCATGTATACAAGATCGAATACCTGGAGTGCTCCGATTACTCTTGTTACGAGTACGAAGAATACTGTTGGGGAGAGAAGTGGAAGAGTGATCTTGAAGAAAGCTCTCACACCTGATGCTCCATCAATATCTGCTGCCTCGTAGTAATCCTTAGGTATCTCCTGAAGTCCTGCAAGGAACAGAACCATGTTGTAACCTATAATCGACCAAACACCGATGATCGCAACTGAGATCCATGCGATCTTTGGATTGGATATCCACTCGATCTTTGCACCAAGGATGTGGTTTAACAGACCGAACTGTGAATTGTATAACCATCTCCATACCATGGCTACGGCTGCTGGTGCAACTACCATTGGCAGGAAAAATATTGCTCTGTATATTGTTCTTCCATGCATCTTACGATTCAGGAATACTGCAAGTATAAGTGCAATTGCGATTGAGAATGGAACCTCGATGATCGCATACTTGAATGTATTGAGAAGTGACTGCCATACCTCAGGGTCAGCAAACATCTTCTTGTAATTTGCAAATCCTGCAAATGATGCATCTCCGAATGATCCAACCTTACAGAATGACTGATATATTGTCTGAATTATAGGCCATAAGTTGAGGACTATGATACCTATCATTGTTGGAAGAATGAATGCCCAGCCCCATTTGCGCTGGTTTCTTTCCCATGTTGTAGATTTCTTTTTCTTGAACTCTTTATCTTCAGCTACTGCAGGCCTTACTGTGTCTGTTTCTGCAGCCTTAATCATCTCAGCTGCTTTGGTATCCGGTTTGTTGTTGTTATCTGACATAAAATCCCTCCTTCTATCATTTATACTGTAATTAACACCCCATTACTTCTGGTGAGCAATGGGTAGGAACTCCATCCTACCCACTGTTTTGTTATCTTATAAATGCTTTACAGGATTACTTGTCCTCTTCTTCGATATACTGATTCATCTGAGCTGCAAAGTCTTTACATGACTGCTCCATCTTTGATGGATCTGCCCATGCATCTGCGAAGAATGTCTGTGCTGCCTGTGACCATACTGTTGAGTTGTATGTGTAAGGTCTGAGTACAAGCTTATTTGTAACACCTGAAACTGTTGAATCCTTTGTGATATCAAGGTAAGCGTTGAGGTTGAACTTGTCTGTACAGTTTACCCACTTGTCTGATGTGCCTTCGTAAGCTGACATTGTTACACCGAGCTCAGCCTGCTTCTCCTGCATCTCCTTTGAACCTAACCACTCGATAAGCTTCCAGCAGTCATCTGGTCTCTTTGTGCCTGCTGATGCAGCCCATCCAAGTCCGTTACATATAGAAGTTCTCATGCCTGTTGTCTTGTCATATGGAAGAATTGCTACGTCACAGTTCTCAACGAGATACTCGTTGTCAAGGAATCCTGCTGTCATCCATGAACCCTGTGTGATCATTGCTACTGTGCCTGACTGGAACATAACGTCTGTACCTGTCTCAGACATTGTTGTTGCCGGTGGGCAGCAATCCTTGAGGAGCTTTCCTACATAATCCATAGCCTTGATCGTGTTTGCATCGTCATATCCTGACTTTGTGTGATCGTCATTTACGATGTAACCGCCCATTGAGTAAACCATGTTGTAGTAAGTATCCTGATCGTTTGATGTGTTCATACAGAAACCGTACTTGTCGCCATTTGTGAGCTTCTTAGCTGCATCATAGAGGTCATCCCATGTCCAGTTCTCATTTGGATACTCAAGTCCTGCATCATCGAACATCTTCTTGTTATACCAGAGAGCGATTGTATCGTAATCCTTTGGTACTGCGTAATATGAACCATCATATGTGTAGAGCTCTGTGATCTCTGGCATATAGTTGCTCATATCAACTTTCTCACTCTTTGCGATGTAGTCATCGAGCTTTAAGAGCTTGTTGTTCTTCATGTACATCTGTGAGTTGTTGGAGTGCATCCAGAATACATCTGGCATATCTCCACCTGATGCACCAGCCTCAAGAAGTGTCCAGTATGAATCCCACTCCTTAACCTGTACATCAACCTTGATTCCTGTCTCTTCTGTGAAGAGATCACATATCTGCTGCAGACCCTTCTGCTGGTTGTTATCCCAGATAACTACCTCAAGAGCATCGCTGCTGCTCTTACTTCCATCACCGCCGCCACATGCGCACAGTGAAAATGCTGTTGCTGCTGCAAGTCCTACTGCTACTGCTTTCTTTAATCTTCTTCTCATAAAACCTTCCTCCTTTTTACATCCCCGGCAGGATTTTTGACACCCACATTCTTTATCATACCCTGAATTCTGTGCCATATTCTGCCGGTCTGCCTTACGGCATCTGTGTGCTTTCTATGGTTGAATTATAAAATTTCTGTGAACCTTTTTACATGGAAAAATGTCAAGATATCATGGTTTTTTGTCACTAATGTATGTTTTTAAGTTATTAACCGTCTTTTTTTTGTGCTATTTTATGGTAAAATGTAGAATGCTTATGTCAAATTGTAAAACTTGCTATATTATGGTGTGTGTTTTTGTGCTATAGTTAACTCGTATTATCCAGGCAGTTATCAATGGCTGCGTTTGTAATACTATTTTACACAATATAAGGAGGGAACTTATGAACATATTCAGCAGTGATGGCTGGTTTGCCAGAATATTTGGTACAATAGGTGATATTATAGTAGTTAATATTCTCTTTATACTATGCAGTATTCCTGTTTTCACCATGGGAGCATCCATGAGTGCCATGTATTACACGTTACTAAAGAAACAGCGCACAGGAGAATACGGCGGGGTTGTAAAACTTTTCTTCAAAGGATTTAAGGACAACTTCAAGAAATCAACGATTGCATGGATTTTGTTTCTGGTCGTGTCATTTATATTCACATTGGACTTTAATCTTTTTGGCAAAGGTGGCCCCCAGGAGAATAAGATCATGTACTATACCAGTGTGATACTTTTTATTTTGATATGCTTTATTGCAATTTACCTGTTTCCAGTTATAAGTGCATTTGAGAACACATTAAAGAACCTTATACTACAGTCTATATTCATGGCAGCTAAGAATTTTATATTTACCATTATTATAATGATATTGTATACGCTTCCTGTATACTTCCTGCTTGCAAGTCCGCAGATATTCATGGTCGGTATCTTCATATTTATTGCGTGCGGGTTCGGACTGATAGCATATATTTCATCATTCATGTTTATAACGGCATTTTCCCCTTACCTCGATGATGTTACAAAACAATACACGGATGACGATCCAGACTCATGGATGAAACCTATAGAAGCTTCGGACAATGCAGAACTTCCGGCAAGCGATGATAAACAGACAGATTTAGATAAAGCTGGTTCAGATAAAACTGATCCAAAATAAAATCAAAAACAACTGAACTGAAAAAACAGGATATGCATTCCACACAGCCATACATATGGCTTATGAAATGCATATCCTGTTTTTATTCATCAATATCGTAAATATAACTCCAGGCTTTCCGTCCATCTAAAGCAGAGATGCCTCATGTCCACCCTTTGCATCAGCCTTCTCAAGCTCTATCTCAAGATTCCTGAATGACTTCGGGCTCATTCCAAACTTCTGCTTAAATGCTTTGGAAAACGAAAGAGAATCCTCATAACCACACTGATATGCGATTATGTTTATCTGTTCCTTTGAAGATCTGAGCATACTGGCCGCCTTCTCCAGGCGGAAATTGATCAGATACTCCTGAGGGGAAACTCCCATCTCCTTCTTGAAACTTCCCGTGAGATGACTTCTGCTTATTCCTATGAAATCAGCGATATCGTCTATCTTGATCTTATTCATGTACTTCTCTGTGATAAAATCAACAGCAGCTTTGACATATATCTTACTTGGATATTCCACATTGTCCGTCTGCTTTTCATCTGCTGCATTATCCTCCATAATAGTCGCAAATAAAAGCATGAGGGCACTCTGTCTCTTCACCTCGTTTATCCTGGTGATCTGGCTGAGCTGGAGCATTCTGTCTATACACTCGGTACACGTATCCATCTGTTCAATCCTTATAATAGGGCAATCCTTGCTGTAACCCATAGATTCGATAAAATCTTCGGCTCTGTAACCATGAAAGCCAACCCACATATAACTCCATGGATCATCATCATCTGCTCTGTATGTAGTCTCCTCTCCAGGTCTGATGATAAATGCCTGTCCCGCCTCCAGATTATAAGTCTTACCGGCCAGTGAAAAGGATCCCTTTCCCTTTTTCACTATATGGATAACATATGACTCTCTTACATAAGGGCCAAACTTCCAACCCTTAATGCAGTCCTCCCTGCCACAATAATCCAGGCTTATTGCTGTACCCCACATATATGAGTTAGACAACTGTAAATCTTCCAGACAAGTAAAGCCAACGCTGTCAGTTAAACCAACTTTCCTTACCATAACCCGTCCCTTTCTTATCTAAATCTTTGCCACTCTATACAAATACCTTATCATTTTATCACATTTCGGGAGAAAAAACAAAGTGTTTTATGACCACCAGCTAAAGCTTCCGATATAATAGCGTGCATTTTCAAATACACTGAATATCTGATCTGCGCAAATTCCGCTGTCTCTAAATATCTTCTGTGCAGTGTTGTCAAATACAGAAATTACAAATACCACCATGAACACAGTGGCTAAAAGTGCAAGTACCTTCATGTCACTGCTAAAAGACAGATCTTTGAACGCTGTATGTACTACCACTATAACTGCACAAAGAGAAATCACTATAAAAAGTATGTATGCCATTCCAGCTACAATATTACTTAGGAACTCAACGTTATGAAAACCGCCTGATATAAGTGCAAACAGAATACCTGCAGCAAATGCTACAGTCTCATACAAGGCAAATATTCCCGTGAGGTTCATGGCCTTTGTAAAAGTCATTCCGCCTTTAAAGATTACTCCGCCTGTGAGGAACAGCGATGCTGCAATAACTCCATAACCTATAGCCAGGAAGAATATCATGTACAGTGCTCTTGCAGCCGAAGGACCACCGCTCATTCCCAATATCAAAAGTCCAAAAAATACGAGCAGAAACGTCACAATGATGTTAAATCCAGCAAATATCAATCCGGTTGACATGCTGTCCTTTCCAGCAATATTTTCTGCTGTTGTGGCCGGTTTACTGAACAATCCAACAAAACTCTTAAGTATATCATTGAAATCCAAACTTCCTGCTGGTCTGGACGGCCGGCCATACATCTGATTCATCTGTGGCTGACCATACATCTGCTGTCCCATCTGTGGCTGACCATACATCTGCTGTCCCATCTGTGGCTGACCGTACATCTGCTGTCCCATCTGTGGCTGACCATACATCTGCTGTCCCATCTGCGGCTGACCGTTCATCTGCTGTCCCATCTGCGGCTGACCGTACATCTGCTGTCCCATCTGTGGGCCTTTCGGTGCCTGATTCATCTGTGGCTGACCGTTCATCCTCTGACCCATCTGTGGCTGACCGTTCATCTGCTGTCCCATCTGTGGGTCTTCCTGCGCCTGATTCATCTGTGGCTGGTCGTATGCCGCTGCCTGCTGATCCGCCTGAGGCTGACCAAACTGCTGATCTTGATTCTCGTTCATTCCTGTTACCTCCAATTCCTTTCCCTGTGTGTGAAAATATATCAAAAATATGATACCAAATCCTCCCGGTTTTGTCATCATATCATTGCTCTATAAAATTCTGTGCGACATTGAAAGATCTGACTCAATCCTTATAATAGCCATCGAAATAGTTAATCGGGCTGTGGCTGTCATACTTTGCATGATACACAAATGTAGTATAATCAACATATTCCGCTTTCTTCTCCTCATTCTGTCCAATATTGTTGGATCTTACAAGAGCAGAAATCACTATGGATACCGTTAAGCATATCCCGCACACGATACCTATTGCAACATACAAAAATACTATCGAACCCATGTCTTATCCTGCCTTTCCTTAACGTATTCTATAGTACCATAACTTCTGAATCTGTGAATATCTATCCTTGATCTGTGGAGCTTATTAATAGAACGCCAAAAGCTCACCAAACTATATATAACTCCAGCCACATATGCGGAAAATACCATAAAAGCTCCTCTTGAATCACCCACATCTGCACTTATCCTATACAGATCCGTCATAAGGCCCCCAACAAATACAGATACATATGTACACAGCACAACCATCACTGTCATAAGTATCGCTATGGATGCCCCAACCTTAAATCTGTTGGATGGGACATTTCCCACGACCTTGCCGGTCTGCCCATTCACCGCCACGGTATAGAGTATTCCCTGATAACGAAAAGTCATGAACCACGCTGGCAGCAATGCATACTCAATATCTGTCATCTTTATATCCGTTTTTTCCTCAGTAACCCGTGCGTTTTTCGGAACATCACTCATCATCTCTTCCTTCACCGCATCATTACTTTTTCTCTTTGCAACGGCTGCGACCTCGGCAGCTGGTACATCGTACCTGTCCGTGTAAAATCCAGACAGATATTCTGGAGAAAACGTCAAAGCCTTCTCTAAATCATAAGGTTCCAGCCTTGCCGATATGTGATCATTCAATCTTCTTGTTGCATCCCCAGGTACCCTTGGAACTGTACACTCACAATCTCTCATACAATTGTGTGTGATAGTTCTGTCTGCAGTTTTCTGTGCAACTACTGCTATAGAGCCAAAGCATTTTTCATAATTACTAATGCGCCCGCCTTTTTCATTCTCCTGAAATACATATTTTAGCTTTTTTCTAACATGATAAGATGCAAGCCAGTATGGTATATATATTCCTCGTATCTTATCAATCTCAAATTTCTTTATCTCATCCGGAACAAACCAACCCTTACAGAACCTCTCACGTATAAGCTGTTCTGCCCTCCTTTGTGAGATTCCAAATGGAATGATAAGATCCGGCTCCAGCTCATCCGTAACCCTGTCAACCAGTATCATCGGCTGCCCACAATACGCACAGAAGCTGGAAGTTTCCGTGGATTTCACCATAAGTCTGGCACCGCAGGATGTACATTCATACAGATTCATATCCATATATCTTTGTGATTCATCATCCTTGCCAAGATTGATCTCATCCAATGTATATATCGTATCCGTGGCATCAGTTATGTATCTTTTTATTCTGGCAATTTTCTGAATTGCCTTATAGCTTCTCTTATCTACGAGCTCTCCATCCTCATTTCTGGTCATGGCAGAGTTTTCTTCTCCTATGCCGCTGTTGATAATCATATCACACTGCTTGCACTGCAGCTTTCCCGACTCTGGATTCAGTACAACAACACCACCACAGGATGGACATTTTACTGTAAGATTCATTCAAATTACCCCCATGTATATAAAACATAAGTCCCATTTAACTACAACACTATCATCTGAATTATAAATTATCAAGCTGTCAAATTACAACTATATGTGCCTGTAACGGATGTAAATAATACGTAAAACTCCAAAATCCAGACATTCCCTTTCAAACACCCCATAAAAACTAAAACTGCACCGCGGCAGTCAGCTTCACGATGCAGTTTTTCTTTATTAATTTATCTTATTCACATCAGTTTTATTTGTATCCGATATTATATAATGCGGTCTGTTCTTGGTCTCCATGTATGTCTTGGCAATGTATTTGCCCATGATACCGATGCACAGGAACTGAAGTCCCGCAACAAACAGTATAATACACACAAGAGATGGCCAGCCTGCAACCGGATCTCCCCATACAAGCTTCCTTATGAAGAAGAACAACATCATCACAAATGATACAAATGTGCAGAATATTCCAAATCCCGAAGCTATACTCATAGGTGTTTCGGAGAAGTTGATGATTCCGTCAAGCGCATACTTGAAAAGCTTCCAGAAATTCCACTTGGTCTCGCCTGCAACACGCTCCACATTTTCATATTCCAGCCACTTTGTCCTAAAACCTATCCAGCCAAATATTCCCTTTGAGAATCGATTGTATTCACACATGGCCACTATCGCATCCTTCATATCTGACTTCATAAGTCTGAAATCCCTGGCGCCATCCACCACATCCGCATCACTTATCCTGTTGATAAGCTTATAAAATCTCCTCGCAAACCATGACCTGATCGGCGGTTCTCCCTTTCTGGTCACTCGTCTTGTGGCAACACTGTCGTACTCTCCATCTTTCAGAATCTCCAGCATCTCCGGAAGAAGAGAAGGTGGATCCTGCATGTCAGCGTCCATCACCGCTACATAGTCTCCATCTGTGTTGCAAAACCCTGCATACATAGCCGATTCCTTGCCAAAATTCCTTGAAAATGAGATATATTTAAAATATCCATATTTTGCTGATATATCACGCATGACTTCCAGCGTCTTGTCCGATGATCCGTCATTGACCATCACAACTTCAAATTCATATCCTGAAAGTCCCTGCACCACCAGATCAAGTTCCCTTGCAAATATAGGCAGAGCCTGTTCCTCATTGTAACAAGGCACTATCAAGCTAACCTTCTTCATATCTATTCTCCTGTCACGTATTTGTATATTCTTACTCCAGAGTATTTG
>URJI01000096.1 GCA_900548215.1 uncultured Coprococcus sp.
TCATACTAGACAACGTGAACCTTGACATGGAGCCCGGAAGGATATACGGCCTTAAGGGAAGAAACGGATGCGGCAAGACGATGATCATGAGGAGTCTGTGCGGACTCCTTATACCGGATTCCGGAACCATAACAATAGATGGAAAGGTGCTGCACAGGGATATAAAGTTCCCGGAGAGTGTGGGAGTCCTGATAGAGAATCCGTCATTCCTTCCGCAGTACACAGGATTACGGAACCTGTCCATGCTGGCAAAGCTTACCGGCGGGATAAGTGCAGCTGATATAAGGACAGCTATGGAGAGGACGGGACTTGATCCTGATGACAGCCGTACATACCGGAAGTATTCCCTTGGAATGAAACAGAAGCTCGGCATAGCCAATGCGGTCATGGGAGAGCCGGATCTCATCATACTTGATGAACCGATAAATGCCCTTGATGAGCAGACTGTTGAAAAGATAAGGGAGGAGCTGATGAAGCTCCGGGATAAGGAGAAGATCATAGTGATAGCCTGCCATGACAGGGAGGAGCTTGAGTTCCTGTGCGATACGATATATGAGATAAAGGACGGGACTGTGGCCGGATGTGAGGTGATAGGTGAATGAAGACACTCAGACTTCTCGCAAGGGATATGAGAGGCGGGATGCTCCGGAGATGGTATCTGCTGGTCATACCTGTGATATTTGCAGCCGCAAGGGCGGGTGAGCTTCATCATCTGATAAACCAGATGGCAGAACTGAACATCCTGTACACTGAGGGAACTGCGGCTGATTATGTGATGTATGTGATGCAGGGAACCCCGGTGTTCAACTTTGACCCGAAGGAGTATTTCTCCATACCGATATATTGGTTTGCATTCCAGATGGGGCTTGCATATCTTCTGGCGTATTATTCATATGATGATTTCACTGAGAACGGAAGGGTACTTCTTATCGCCTCAGGGAGCAGGAAGAGCTGGTGGATGGGCAAGTTCATCTACTGTGTGCTGTCGGTGGCAGTGTATTTCGCTGTAGGCTATCTGGCGGTATGCGTGGCGGCCGGGTTTTACGGTGCAGATATGAGCTTTCATGTGACTAAGTCCCTGGCGGCGGAGTTGTATCCTTCGGCAGTTGTGAGCCTTGGAAGCTTTGATGTGCTTCTTCTTTCTGTGATACTTCCGGTGCTCATATCCATGGCGGTGAGTGCCGTCCAGGTGCTTGTAGGATTCCTGGTGAATCCGGTTGTGAGTTTTGCAGGAGTATGCGCACTGTACGTACTCTCGGCGTACTATACGGCGTGGTACTTTGTAGGCAACTACACGATGTGGCAGAGGATGTCATATGTGGTGGAGGATGGAATCAGCCCGGAGAGCGGACTGGCGGTTGCCGGAGGCCTTTTGGTGATCACAATGGCCAGCGGGATGATGTATTTTGAGAATAAGGATGTTATGTGACAATAATAAAGGAATCGCCAATCACATGCCAAGATTACAGCATGCAGTTGCGATTCCTTTATTATTACATATGATTATTTCTTCTTTTGACTTTTTTTATTCTTTTCAGAATATTTGTCATTGATTCGTTCTTTTATCTTATCATGTTTTTCTGACACTTTATTTTTTGTAGATTTCTTCTTGCCGGATTGTCCATCATTTGACTTCTTCTGGCTTTCTTTCTGTCTGCCATTTTCTTTGTCTTTGACAGGCTTTTCACTGGCCATGGCATCCGTGCCTGGAGCATTTTCAGACTTTTCCGTATCAGATGTATCAGTCTCTTCGTCGGCTGTTGTGATCTGACGCAGCTCCTTCAGACTACTGTTAAATCCATCTGTTATAGGATCTGCGTACATGGAAGAGTAGTAAGCGTACAGGGCTTTGTATTCCTCGGAGGTCTTGTAGCCGGTGATATAGATATGGCCGTGCATCTCGTCCATGTGTATTCCGCGGATCTTCTTAGCTATATGAAGTCCGATGTTCTTACAGTGGCTTCCGATACGGTCGAGACTTGTGAGGATATCCACCAGGGCAAAACCACCTGGAATACCGCATTCACCGACCTGCAGTCTCACTACGTGGTGATCTTTTATGAGTTCGGTGATCTCGCTTATGGTTTGAGCAAGAGGTTCTATTCTGGATATTGCCTGAAGATCGTCCTCTTTGAACGCACTGAGTGTCATATCTATGATATTGTCAGTGGCTTTAAGTGCTGTCTGTATCTCTTTCATTCCCTGGTCTGAGAAGTTTATCTTCTGATCGATTATGTTCCTTGACACCACAAGAAGATTCTCACAGTGGTCTCCGATACGCTCCATGTCACTGAGACTGTTTAAAAGCTCGGATACGTCAAGTCTCTCTGATCTGGACATATTGTTCTGAGATGTAACTTTGAGAAGGAAGTTGTTCAGAGAGCTCTCACATCTGTCGATGAAATCCTCGTTTTCTTCAAGCTTTGCAGCGTCTTCTTCGTTGTACTCAGATATGAGGCCACAGGCTATTGAGAAGTTCTCACGTATGCAGTCTGCCATGGCAAACATGACGTTTCTTGCCTGTGAGATAGCGATGGCTGGCGTCGCTATAAGTCGTGGATCAAGGGATGCGAGTTCTTTATCAATCTTGGATTCTTCGTCGTCCTTAATTATCTTTCCTGTGAGCTTTGCCACCTGATTTGTAAATGGTAGAAGCATGATACTTATGATGAAGTTGAACAGGAAGTGGACATTCGCTATATCTCCACGGTTTACTACCTTTTCCATAAATGGCATATCTATAAAGAGCTGGAGCCCGTATATGACAACTACAAAGAATACTGCGCCAAATATGTTGAAGAGGAGGTAGGAGAGTGACACTCTCTTTGCTTTCTTGTTCGCACCGATTCCTCCTAAAATGATGGTCATACACTTACCTATATTCTGACCGATAATAATAGGAATGGCTGTTCCATAGGTTACGACTCCTGTTGATGATATAGCCTGAAGTATACCGACAGAAGCGGATGAACTCTGTATGATGGCTGTCAGTACGAGACCTATGAGTATTCCGAGGAATGGGTTGTTGAATGATGTGAACAGATTCTGGAAGCTTTCTGATTCTTTGAGTGGTGCAAATACTCCCTCCATGGTGTTCATACCGAGGAAAAGTACGCCAAGGCCCACAAGAATGCTTGCGACATCGCGCTTCTTGTTGTTCTTTGTGAAAAGTATGATAAATGCACCTATACATATAAGGATAGGAGCAAATGATGACGGTTTTAATAATCTCAAGAAAATGTTGCTTTCGCCGAGATCTCCAAGACGGAGAATCTGTGCTGTTGCGGTACTACCTATGTTTGCACCGAATACAACTGGAATAGCCTGACCGAGCTTCATGATGCCGGCATTTACAAAACCGATGAGCATGATGGTTGTTGCAGCTGAGCTCTGTATGATGGCCGTGACGGCAGTTCCAAGTGTAAATCCTTTTATATTGCCGACTACCTGATTTTTTCCTGTTGTCAGCTTTTCAAGAACTTTTTCAAGACTTCCTCCTGCCAGATTCTTGAGCGAGGCACCCATGAGATTCATTCCGAAAAGGAACAGACCTACACCTCCAAGCAACGTTAAAATTGAAAACAGATCCAAGATAATTGCCCTCCTGAGTAAAAATATGTTACCTGTGTATAATCCAGGTAAAATCAATGTAATGAATATGCAAAAACCCATTTGCATTCGATTATATCACAACAGTAGTTTTTGTACTATTGAAAAAATAATGCAATTATTAGAAACATTTCGTCAAATGTAACAATAAATTAGATGGTGGCGGTTATTCTTCAAGTGTGATAAAATGGGTTGACGTTCAATTTAGGAGATGTGAAAGATGTCGATTTTTACAGATAAGAGAGTATTTGGTATAAAGAGAAAGAATTCCAGCGGTATAGCCACTGCTGGCCAGGTATGTGCGAATGATGTTATACTCTGGGTCATCTTTCTCCTTCCTATAAATATAGTGCTCCACGGTGCCGGTCAGTGTTTTGTGGCTATAGGACTGTTTGCGGGAAATGTCATAGGGTGGATATTTCTGTCCAAGAGGATGAACTCGTATGTGGAATTTTCTAAAAAGAAGATACACAATGCACCAGAGCTATTTGCCGCAAGATATGATTCGTGGATACTGAAGGATTTGGTCTCAGTGGTGTGGATCGTGACTCTTGGAGCAATACTTGTATCGGTGCTCAGGGTAATAGTGTCGGTTGTGGCGTATTTTATGGATATGGATGAGAGTCTGTGCCTGGTGGCGATCACGGTGTGCCTGGTTCTTGCAACTATATTGGTTGACAACCGATTTATGGGTATCATAAAGACAGTTGTATTTATCCTTGTCATATGCGTATGTCTTGCCATGATAGGACTTATTTTTTACAGAATAGACGTGTATGAACTGCTGGATAATTACAGACGTTCAAGACTGAGTGGGGGTACAAGCATATATCTGAACATCATGTATTATGATGGAGAGCATATCAGTGTTGGAAGTGCGGTATCCATGGCGGGGGTAGGCCTTGGCTGTATCGCAATGCCGCTTATGTACAAGGGTGTCATAAATATCCGGGATGTGAAGGAACTTGATGCGGGACGAATATGGGCCATAGTGTTTGAAGGACTCACGATCCTGTCCAGCTGTGTGCTTGCAATGCTTGTGGTTCCGGTTCTTTACCCTGAACGTGTGTATTCAGGAATGAATTCTTTTCAGGTATACAATATGCTTCTCAAAAAACTCCTTGGAAGTGGTACCGTGGCATATGCTGCAAGATTTTTCATGCTTATGGTGTTCGTGCTTGCCGTTGTTGTCATGATGGAATCGCTTATGAGAAATATATGTGAGCATATGAGAGGAATGGTGCCGCCTGTATTCAAAGATCACAGTTATGTGAAGCTTCTGGTTGATATAGGAGTTGTCGTTATTACAGGCATCGCACTGTTTTTTGTGGCAGAATGTTCAAAGTACAACCGTGAGATGATGATAGTTCGTAGCTGGGGGCTCTGCGCTGCGGCACTTGCTGCACCTCTTATGTTCACGCTTATGTACAGAAATTCCACGAGATCCGGGATGTTTGCCGGCATTATTTCAGGTATAATTGCGTATTTTCTGTGGCAGTATCTACCTATTATAGATAATGGCAGTCTGTCTGAATATTTTTCACTGAGCGGTGATGTGCCGGGATTTCTGGTAAGTGCACTTTTCTGTCTGGTGGTGAGCGCTGCAACGGATAAGAACAGTGAGGATGAGCTGAAGGTATTTGACAGAATGAGGGCAGACCAGTCGTAGAAGCGGAGGAAGATTCAGATTGATTTACAAGATAGCGTGTGTTGGGCGCATAAAAGAAGATTATTTTACAGAATTGATAGACAGATACCGCAGGGAGATAGACAAGAGGGACAAGCTTGTGATCTGTGAAGTCCCTGATGAGAGGATCCCACAGAAAAGCGGTGAAAAGGTCAATTCCATGATAATACATGCTGAGGCCGTGAGACTGAAGAATGTCATATCAAGGGACGATTATGTGATAGTGCTGTGCATAGAGGGGCGAAAGACCGCCACAGAGGAGCTTAAGAGCAGGATAGAACGTGTGAAGCAGCAGGGATATGGTACGGTTACATTTGTCATAGGGGGATCCCTTGGACTTGATCCGGATATTATAAGGATGGCTGACTATAAGTTCAGCGTGTCTGAGATGACATTTCCACATCAGCTCATGAGGGTTGCTCTTGTAGAGCAGCTGCAGATCATATCTTCAGGAATGTGAAGATATATATTTGGATGTGGTGAATGTCACTTGTGATAGGTTATGTTATTCAATATGGTGAATGCCCGGTATACCTGTTCTGAGAGCAGGAGAGCAGACATCTCATCGGATGGGGATATGGAGCAGAGTGGGAATTCTTCCATGCCGGAAGTTAGCTCGCTGTCGTATCCTACATAATAATTGATCTTTGAGATTCCGCCCACCGATACGTCATTTATCTGATTTGCATAGTCCTCGGAAGATATGGTGAGACCATGTGACAGATAATAATTTGCAGTGTTTTTCCCGGATGTGAATTTTATCTTGTTCGGGAGACATACTATTTTGAGATTGCAGTAGGGGGATACCCTTTTCTGATACTCAGCCATCGCTTTCTGGCATAAAGGGTTGATTTTTTTCTGATTAACGTATATGTTTATATCCATGTGATTTTCTCCGGTTGCAGTATTGGTGGCAGACATCATCTGCCGGACGACAGTTACATTATATAAGAAATGATCATATTTACATAGTAGATAATATCACAAATGTGGAGGAAGTTATGCATAAGAAATTACTTGCCCTTGATATTGATGGAACACTGACAAATACTGAAAAAGAAGTTACGCCAAAAACCCTTGAAAAGCTTATCGAGATTCAGGAGAAAGGACACATAGTTGCCATAGCATCTGGAAGACCGCTTCCAGGAATCAGAAAGATAGCAGATACTATAGAGCTCGGGAGATTTGGCGGTTTTGTTCTTGCATTTAACGGCGGAAGGATAGTGAATTACAGCACAGGAGAGGTTGTGTATCAGGCTGTGCTGGACAACGACATAGTAAGAGAGATATATGATTATTGTATAAAAACCGGATGCGGAATGGTCACATATGACGGTGACAGGGTTATAACCGGAACGGACATAGACGGCTATATGACATTTGAGGCGAGCATCAATCATATGGAGCTGACCAGAATAGACAACTTCCGTGAATATATTGATTTTCCGTTGAACAAATGCCTGATAACGGCTGCGCCAGAGAAAGCAGAGAAAATAGAACAGGAACTTTCTGAGAAATTCGGTGACAAAGTTACCATATTCCGTTCGGAGCCTTACTTTGTGGAAATTATGCCGATGAACGTCCACAAAGCAACGTCCCTTGAGAAGCTGCTCGGAGTGCTTGATATGGATGTGAAGGATTTGATCGCCTGCGGTGACGGATACAACGACCTGACGATGATTCAGTACGCAGGAGTGGGAGTTGCCATGTCAAATGCCCAGGATATAGTAAAGCAGAATGCGGACTATGTAACACTGTCGAATGATGATGACGGCCTTGTTCCGGTGATGGACAAATTTGTCCTAGGAGACGATATAAAATAAAAAAAATGTGAATTATCTATACTTACGTTGAATTTGTAGATTGTTTGTAGTAAAATTCATTTTTGTATGAATTTGAAAGACTAATATACTGTAAATCTAGGAGAATAATATGGGAAATAATAAAGATGGCCGTGACATTGATGCGAACAAGCCAGTGAATAAGAGAGCTTATTCCGGTGAGATGCTGTTTGATGATGACGACGATTATGATGATGATGCGGATGATTACGGTTATGATGACAGCGAATCTGCGGTGACAGATGATCTTTCTGACAGCGCATTTGGACCTGATGAGTATGACGAGGATCAGAGTGTCAATGATGTAGATGTAGATCCAGAGGTTAAGGACACATATGCATCCGACTATCAGGAAGAAGAGTATTATGATGACGAAGACAATTCGAAATATGCGGAAGATGGACAGGATATGAGTGATAAAACACGAAAGAAAAAGAACAGGGTATGGGGAATCATACTTGCCGTGGAGATCGTGGCAGCAATCGTTATAGGATTTTTGTTTGTAAAGGCGTATATCAACAACACATACAATAAGATGCAGTACAACGAGCTCAAGAATACACATATAAATGAGGACCTTGACGAGGAGACAGTAAAGAAGATGACTGGTTATACCAACATAGCACTTTTTGGTATAGATACCCGTGATTCGGGAATGGTTGATGACGGTGTAAGATCAGATAGTATCATTATATGCAGTATCAACAACGATACACAGGAAGTAAAGCTTGTATCTCTGTACAGAGACACATATCTTGAGCTCTGCAATGACAGCCAGTCATATGAGAAGGCTGCGCATGCCTATGCGTACGGCGGAGCACAGGGTGCAGTCAACATGCTCAACAAGAATCTCGACCTGAATATAACAGATTATGTGGCAGTCAACTTCACGGCACTCACAGAGGCGATAGATGCACTAGGTGGCATAGATGTGGAGATCAAGGAGTCTGAGCTTTATAAGCTCAATCAGTGTATAGATGAGCAGATGGGTGTGAATGGTATCTACTCAGATTATGTATACGATACAGGTGTTGTTCATCTGAACGGTGTTCAGGCGACAGCATATTCGAGAATCAGAAGTACGGACGAGGGTGATATCACAAGAACCTGGAGACAGAGGACTGTCATATCAAAGATGATCGAGGCTGCAAAGAGCGCCGGAATCTCGAAGCTTCTCGACTGTATAAATGTTGTTGTGGATGATGTGGCATCAAGCTTTACTGAAAAGGAGATCATTGACATGGCGAAGTCATGCTTTGACTACAAACTTTCCACGACTACAGGATTCCCGTTCACGATCGCAAGCCCAATGATGGATGGAGTGAGCTACATTGTTGCCTGTGACCTTGCGACAAATGCAACAGCACTTCACAGATTCCTGTTCGACGATAACAACTATACTCCGTCAGTTACAGTACAGAACATCAGTGACAATGTTGTGAACGAATCAGGATATGGCAACACATTGGACCTCTCAACTTTCCAGGTTGAGGATGATGTGGATTCCATTGCAAACACAGACTGATACAGACGAAGCCTGATATTGAAGAATTAAAACATTAATGAAAAGAACGAATTGAAAATAATACAGGGCTCTGCTTTAGTGCTGGGAAGACATATGTCGGACTGGTGCTAAAACAGAGCCTTTTTACGTTAAGCTTTGTTGGTGATGTCATGTGATATGTTTGTGACAAGTGGCAACTTGTTGTTTGAAATATGAGATATGTATGTTATAATGAGCATTGCGGTGAAACTGGGCTTATATGTCTGGTTTGATGTAAGCGTTTAATATCAATACAGAATAAAAAAGGAAATACAAAGGATGGATATCGATATGAAGATGGATAGAATTCTGCTCAAAATGAGCGGTGAAGCACTGGCCGGTGAGAAGAAACACGGATTTGATGAGGAGACAGTCAGAGATGTGTCTGGTCAGGTGAAGCAGATCGTAGACAAAGGTATACAGGTGTGCGTAGTTATCGGAGGAGGTAACTTCTGGAGAGGAAGAACATCTGACAATATGGATAGAGTAAAGGCAGATTCCATAGGAATGCTTGCAACAGTCATGAACTGTATATATACGGCAGACAGCTTCCGAAGCTGCGGACTTAAGACACATATCATGACACCTTTTGTGTGTGGCAATATGACAGAGCTTTTTGACAAGGATAAGGCCATAGCTTACATGGAACAGGGAGATGTTGTGTTCTTTGCAGGCGGAATAGGCCATCCATATTTCTCAACAGATATGGCGACAGTCCTCATGGCCATCGAGGTGCAGGCTGATGTGATTCTGTCAGGAAAAGCCATTGATGGCGTATACGACAGCGATCCAAAGATCAACCCTGACGCAAAGAAGTATGACACTATGAAGATGAGCGATATAGTTGATAACAAGCTCGGGGTTATCGATCTTGCATCAGCAGTTCTTGCCATGGAGAACAAGATGCCTATGATGCTTTTTGGCCTTAATGATGAGAACAGTATAGTCAAGGCTGTCACAGGCGGATTTACCGGAACATATGTGACAGCAGAATAAACAGATATACAGATGTTCATAATTAAAGAAATACATTTTGAGATTAAATATATATTCAGGAGGAATGAAAGCAATGTTATCACAGTACGAAGAGAAGATGCAGAAATCAGTGGACAGCCTTGAGGCTGAGTATGCTACCATCAGAGCGGGAAGAGCAAACCCTAACATCCTCAACAAGATCAAGGTTGAGTATTACGGTGTTCCAACACCTATGCAGCAGCTTGCAAACATCACGGTTCCAGAGGCAAGAACTCTTATGATCGCACCATGGGAGCCATCTCTTGTGAAGGAGATTGAGAAGGCTATCATGAATTCTGATCTGGGTATCACACCGAACAATGATGGAAGAAATATTATCCTGAATTTTCCTGAGCTCACAGAGGAC
>URJI01000097.1 GCA_900548215.1 uncultured Coprococcus sp.
GTGGCGGAACTGGCAGACGCACAGGACTTAAAATCCTGCGGGACTAATCTCCCGTACCGGTTCGATTCCGGTCGCCGGCATTAAATTAAAAGCCTGAAACCTAAGAAAAATCAAGGGTTTCAGGCTCTTTTCTTTACCTTAAAATATGCCGTAGGGGCAAAATAGGGGCAATAATTAAAAACTATGAAATAAGACTTATGGAATCAGAAAAATCTGTTGGGGATTAGAGACAGATGGGAATATGGTTGCTTAATTATATTAAGTTAGACAAGGCACCTCGTAATATAATAAGGCAAAACCCGTTAAAAAAATAAAAAAAGAACAATGCGGTGTATGAGTATTGACCATTTGGTATGGCAGTGCTAATATACGAGCCATCAGGAACCAAAAGTTTTATCTGTTTTCCTTAACACCAAAACAGATAGCTATTTGGTTTCTTTTTTGTTTATACCGCGGAAAATGAAAATGTAATACAAGAAGATTTAGAACAGGACAAAGGGGTCTTTTCAAAGGCAGAATGTGCAGGCAGCTTAAGAAGCACACTGCCGGGAAAGGCTCCTTTTTTAGTGGATATTCAAAGTCAGGAGGAATGAGCTATGAAGAGTTACGATCTTATAATTAAAAATGCACAGATTCACACAATGGATGAAGACAGAAAAGTATATGCGAAAGGTGTAATCGGAATAGAGGGCGAGAAGATAACTCTGATGAAGGAAATGAGCGAGCTGACACCGGAGGAGCTTCAGGAATGCGAGAGTGCCGGACAGGTGATCGATGCGGAAGGCAAGGTGGTATTTCCGGGATTCATAGATACGCATATCCATATATTCCAGTCATTTTTGAAGGGCCTTGGAGCAGATCACAGACTGATCGAGTGGTTGAATCTTTCAGCACTTCCATATGGACAGTATATGACACCGCATCAGCATGAGCTGGCTGCGCAGCTTGCCTGCATGGAGGCGATAAAGAGTGGATGTACAACCATGAGTGAGTTCTTTTACACCAATCAGGATCCTGAACTTGCACATTCATGTATAGACGGAATGGTTTCAACTGGTATACGAAGCGTATTTATCAGAACATTCCAGGATACCGGTGAGGAATACGGAATGCCAAAGTGCTTCCTTGAGCCTGCTGGCAAAGCCATGAAGGAAGTGGATGCACTGAAGAAAGCCTATAAAGAAAATGATATGCTTTCGATCTGGACAGGCCCGGATGTCACATGGTCGACCACGAAGGAGGGCTATCAGGAGATGCTTGAGTATTGTCTCAGTGAGAATGTGAGATACTCAATGCACATCAAGGAGACTGAGGTTGACAATGAGATGTGCGGCAGGTATTACGGCAAGGATATAGTTGATATGCTTGAGGAGATAGGATTTCTGACAGACAAATTCCTTGCAGTGCACTGTGTAAACCTCACACCTCATGATATAGAGAGATTTGCAAAATATGGAGTTTCGATAAGCCACAATCCGGCACCAAACCTTTACCTTGGTTCAGGAATACCACCTATTCCTGAGAGCCTTGCAACAGGGGTAAATGTATCTATAGGAACAGATGGTGCGGCATCCAACAACAGCACAGATATGCTTGAGAGTATGAAGCTGGCAGCCCTCATACAGAAGGGAATACACAGAGATGCAGCTGTCATCAGCGCAGACGATATCATACACATGGCAACAGCAGGCGGTGCAAAGGCTATAGGCATGGCTGACAAATTGGGAACGCTGGCAGCAGGAAAGATCGCAGATCTCATAATATTTGACCCGAACCATCTGAAGTCGGCACCTATGCATGATGCAAAGGCAACGGTCGTATATGCGTCATCCGAGGAGAATATTGACACAACGATAGTAAATGGAAAGGTTGTATATCAGGGCGGAAAGTTCACATGTGGAATAGATGAGAGAAGCCTGATCGATGAGATAAACAGCGAGCTTGTGGTTCTGAAAAAGCAGATTGCAGATAAATAAGATTGATGAGGACAAACAAAGAGGACCATCAGACCATAATAAATATATTTGAAAATCTGTAATGAAACAAATATAAGATAAGGAGGCGCATTTATATGGAAGATAAGAAGATAATAGAAAATGACAGCCAGTTAATAGTTGGCGTAAATGATAAGATAAGCTGTGGCAAAGCGGCATTTCTTGGAATGCAGCATGTGTTGTCAATGGATCTGTACATCATGCCCCTGATACTTGGAGCGGCGATCGGACTTGCAGGAGGGGAACTCTCATTTTTCCTTCAGATGAGTTTCTTTGCCTGTGGAATCGCAACTATACTACAGGCGGGATTCTTCATGAAGTATCCGATCATACAGGGACCATCATATGTACCGCTTGGAGCGCTGTGTACGATAGGCGCGACCATGGGCGTCAGCGCCATGATAGGAAGCTTGATACCCGGTGCGATCATGATCATATTGCTGGGTATATTTAAGGGCTTCTCGAAATTTGTGAGAAAGGCAATACCTCCATTTATCGGCGGTATCATCATACTCATAGTTGGAATATCCCTGACACCGACAGCAGCCAAGGGAATTGCAAGCTCAGATGGAAACTTAAGTGCAAATGTGGTATCAGGTCTTACTGCAGCGGGCGTGCTCATCGTATGCATGATACTTCAGTACAAGCTCAAGCATAACAGGATACTTCACATGGTATCAGTCATACTTGCGCTGGTTGCCGGAACAGTAGTTGCAGCAGCGATGGGAGCTGCAGATTTCAGTTCAGTACATGATGCGGTATGGTTCAAGCTGCCAGAGTTCTTCCACTTTGGACTTCCAAAATTTGAACTCAAGTCATGTATACTCATGATGTTTATTTACCTCATCGTACTTCTTGACACAACTGGAACATGGGTTACTATCAGTGCCATCACAGGTGAAGATCTCAGCGACAAGAGAATTGACCGTGCAACCATAGGTGAGGGCGTTGGATGTCTTGTCGGTTCACTGTTCGGCGGAACTCCGATGACAGGTTATTCTTCAAATGCCGGCGTGCTTGCCATCACAAAGGTTGGAAGCCGTATGGCTATCATTGCAGGTGGTATGATCCTCATGGTGCTCGGCGTATGTCCAAAGCTTATGACAGTCATCTCATGTATACCAACTCCTGTTGTAAATGGAGTATTTGCAGTTGTATGTATCCTGCTCATATCAAATGGAATCAAGATCATACAGAGTGAGCCACTTGACGAGAGATCATCTCTGATAGTCGGAATCTCAGTTGTGGCAGCAATTGCAACTATAGTCATTCCATCAGATGTGATGAATGCAATGCCTCAGTTCCTGAACTACTTCATGTCATCAGGCACAGCAGTTGGCGCAACCATAGCGGTCGTGCTCCAGCTCTGCCTTCCCAGAAAGAAGAAAGCAGTGACAGAAAATGTTGCTGTTGCCAAAGCTGTGTAGGTTTAGTAGGATTAGATAATAGAATATGTTTTATAGAAGATCCATCCATAGTACCGAAAGAGGGGTATTGTGGATGGATCTTTTTTGTTTGGGTGGGTGGAAATTAGTATTTCAGGAAATATAGCATTGCACAGTGCAATACAATATATATTGCAATTAATTATGCGCTTTAATATAATTATGGATGCATATTTTATGAAGAATAATAAAAATGAGAAAGGGGATATGGAGAAAGAATGAGTTTGATATCTGGCCATTATGACATGCATAATGACCAGATATGATAGATGGTGCTTGGGAGGTTTAGTCATCAGATGAATGTGGATCGCTAGCATTTTCCATGTTTTCAAGTGCGTAATAACAGGCTTGAATGACGAAGCTGGAAAATGATACATCTTGATTTACTATGGCCTCTTCTATCTTATCTATCAGTGGTACAGGAAAACGGATAGTTTTATTTTCCGTTTCTTTTTTATCGGTCTTAAGTTGAAATGTCATATATCATACCTCCCGTACTTTATATGTTATTGCATTTCACTAAAGAAATAAGCAGTGCTATATGTATTGCTTTAAGTATTGCATAAACGGCGCGTTTATCTAAAGATGTATGAAAAGGGAAAATTTTACACGAATGAAAAAGGGGAATTATATGAAAAACAAAACAAAGATTTTACTTGCATTATTAAGTTTCTGCATAGTTGTGATCACGGCGGCTGCGGTTGTCATATTGTACACGGTTTTTGTAGGTAAGAAGTCTACGGATAATGGAAAGTATATATCCAGGTATGACTGGATGAAAAAGCTGTGTGAAAACATGGGAGCCACAGAGTACAGTGAGAAGACTCCATACTTTGAGGATGTGGATACTGACAATGAGTATTTTGCTTATGTACAGTCGGCGGTTGAGTGGAATTATATAGAAGCTGATGGTAGGTTTGATGGTGAGAACGCTGCAAGTGGCAGACAGATTGCGCTCACAGCGATGAAAAGTGTGGGGGAGAGCAAATTGCAGATATATCTGGGCGATGATAGTGATCTCACTGACAATGATTATCTGAAGCTTGCACTGGATAATGGACTCATGGGTGATGGTGATCTTGACAGGAGATATACGCCGGACGAGGCGCAGACAGTGATTGATAAACTTGACAGTCTGTATTATGGAGAATTCTGGCCGGAAGATCTCGAGAAGATCACATACAGGGATGATGTGATACAGTTGTCAGATTCAGATGTAGAGGGGTATAGCTCAGAAAATGAAACATTGCAGATATCAGACAGTAGCAATCGGAGCCTTAAAAGCGGCGATGTTGTTGTATTTGACACAAATGGGGCAAAGATTGCCAGAAAAATAGGTGATACGGCAGATGGCGGAGCGTTTAACCTTGAGGTGCCTGAGCTCGAAGATGTGGTTGATTCAATGCTTGAATCACATATTCAGAAGCTGGGATTTCAGGATATAGTGGATTACTACGGTGAGGATAACCTGATAGAGGCAAATGCAGGCGGAGGTATAGCTGAAGCTACACCTGTACTGGCGAAGGTGTTTGAGGGACAGGTTACGGATGAGGGCTTTGAGCTTGAACTGGTAGGCAATGACGAGGACAATCTTGAAATATACATCACCGATAAAAGCCAAAACAAGAAGTATAAACTTCCGATAAAAGAAACACATATTGAAGATGCAAAAAATTTCGATGTAAAAATTAGTGTTGAGGATATGATGCTTGGTATGCAGGCCGATTTCAATTTGTGGAAAGGATTGAAGTATGCTGAATTGGGATTTGATGTCACGATCAATAGCTCATTTGGTCTGGCGGGAACGATAGGTGAGAAAAAAATACATTTGCTGACAATTCCTGAGCAGATAGGTGCAGTAACTGTAAATGTTGAGATTTCAATAGTTATTTCTGTGGATGGAGAGTTCTCTCTTTCAGCTGAAATCCCGACTGGTGTTGGTTTTGCTTACGAGAAGGGAAAAGGTTTTAGGAAGGTATCAAGAGGAGATTCTCCAGAGTTGGGTGACTTGAATGTTGATTGTAGTGTAACGCCTATGCTTCGTACAACTTTTATGATCATTCCGCTTGGCCTTTGTCCAATCCTTGATGCGGATCTGGATATTGGGGCAGGAGTAGAGGCTGAGGCAACAAGCAGGCCAACAGGTATGACGTGCATAAATGTTAATTTTGCAATGCCGCTGATGAAACTCACAGTTGGAAATGATGATAATAAATATCATGGTATGGAAAGCCTATTGGCGAAAGCCGGATTAAGTGTAGAATGGGAAATATTAAATTTTGACAATGCCCTGTTCAAGAAGGAATTCCATTTTGAATGTTATGCGGATGAATCAGTGAAACGAGTGGATGAGTGTACATATAATGCAGACAGTGCAGAAGTGGACAGCGAAGAAGAAACTACTCAGACATCGGAAACCTCTGATGATAAAACAACAGAAGAGCAGACGACGGAGGTTATAAGTTCTGGTGAAAGTGACGATGTAGATTCTGTAGATTCCGTGAAACTTACAAATACATATACGACAAAATATGGCAGCCAGCACGGAGTGCCACAGTTTGCATTTGACTATCCGGATGGGTGGACATTGACAGATCTAAGCTCCAATCAGGATGCGGAGATGATAAGGATAGAAAACAGTTCAGGTATCAGCGTGGATTATCGCTATATGCTGACACATATGTCAGCTGCTGGAATGGTGGTACATAAAATTAATGTGAGTAAGGCATATGACATGAAATATAAGTGTGGCGATGTTGAGATGAATGGAGAGACAGTAGATGCTACGCTTGAATTTGACAATCTGATAGTTGCAAGAATTGATATGGATGGCGGTAGTTATGGATATGCAGTAGTCGATAAATCAATGACGGGAGCGCGTGAGGAAGTATCATCATATGAGGCATGCCTTTGCAGAGAGCCGGATACGATACATCTTGAATTTTCAGGATTTATACCGAAAGGGACGGAGATTTCTGATAAGGACGAAAAAGAACTTCTGGCGATATTGTCAAGTTTCCGTATAGCGGGAGCTGATGCGGCGGCTGAATCTGGAGTTACAGAAGAAGAGATGTATGAGATGCTGAAAAGAGGCGATTATTCGTATTTTGCAGGAACATATTCTCCGCTTGGACAGCGGGAATACGAGAGTAGTCTGAATGAATATTCGGAGGCACCGTATCTTTCAGACATAATACTAGATAATCATGGGGTGATAACTGGTGACAGTGTATTAGTATATATTGAAAAATATGGCCATCATGAGGTTGAGCCGGAGGCTGTGAGCCGAGATGAGACAGGTGGTTTTAAATGTGATATAGATACCATAGAGACAAAGCCGGGAGATCCGGAGTATGAGGCATATAGCAGATACCATTATGAGTATTTCGTTATTTATCCTGCAGGAGTTTATCCGTCTATCATATCAAATGCCGATTCAAAAGACGGTCCATCTTTCTTAGATGCGATAGACAGTGAAACACAGGACAAAATCAGGGATGGCGTATGTATATGCTTTGTATCTGGCGGCGGTGGCGGTGTTCCTGTAAGTGAGCTGTATTATAAGATTGATTGACGTAGATATATTGCATTTGCGCCCTATTTATTTATATAATCGCAGTAGATGCGCAAAGTAATACGGTTATACAGAACAGGAACAACTATTTTATAAATGGGGGAAGATTATGAATATTATATGTTTTCACGCACCGGATGAAGAGTGGGGCTATATGAGCAATTGGTACCATTCTGATTTTATTGTGGACGGTGTGGAGTTTTCATCAATGGAACAGTATATGATGTACAAAAAGGCTGTATGTTTCGGAGATAATGTGATCGCTTCAAAGATCCTGACCACCAAGGATGTGGCAGTGATCAAGGACTATGGCCGGAAGGTGTCCGGATACAATGACCATGTGTGGAACGGTATGAGACAGATTATTGTATACGAAGGGCTGATGGCAAAATTCACCCAGAATGTTGCGCTGAGAAAGGCCTTAAAAGGAACTGGAAATGCGGTCCTTGCGGAAGCTGCGGCAAGTGACAGGATCTGGGGAATCGGTTTGTCGATAAAGGATCCGAAGAGATTTGATATGAAGTGCTGGAATGGGCGTAATCTGTTGGGGTATGCGTTGATGCTTGTTAGGTCGAAGATTTGAACGCATAAAATTTTATAGAACATGATATCCCTAAAGATGATGATTCTAAGAGATGATTTTTTATAAAATAAAATGTTAAACCAGGGGTTCATTGATGCCAAAGTACAAATCTGCTATATTTCTCTCATAACATTTAAAACATATTGCAATATGTAAATAAGAGGCTATGGTGGCAGTTCCTTCTAAAGCAAATGATTACGGTAAAACACTGTCACCGGTTTCCTCGTTTTAATGGGAGAAAAGAATGGATACAAATATGAATGCGATATTGCTGAGAAGAAAGAATAAGCTGCTTCTTGATCCTGGCACAGCTGCAAAGGCAAATGACAGATACTTAGCAACCATTATGAAGAATATAGAGAGTCTTGGTTATACATTTTCAAAAGAGGTGTATGACGTACTTGAGACTTATAGTGACGTGGAGCTTGGGGGCTTTTATCTGGAGCTTATATGTGAGCTGAGAGAGCTTGTAGGTGCAGATGTGGAGTACACTCCTATGTATCCGGATTTTCCACAGTCTGTTATGGATATGGACTCATCAGAACTTTATATAAATGCAATGTTCCATTATTTGTTAGATGGCGCCCTGTATCCGGAAGTGACAAAGAGCGGGAGACTGCCTCTCTGGGAAGATACCAGGGTAAAGGTGATAGGCCTTGGGAGCAGAGATGATATCACAGATATATTTGCAAGACTTTGCAGATCAAAGACGTCGATATCTGAGACGGATAAGGCGGACATGGCATATCTGTTCGGGCATGAGCATATGGAGCTTCCAGATGACATACCGCACAAGGAGAATGCGGCTTATATCACTGCTCTCTATATTCAGAAGAATCCTATCGCAAGTGTCACATGTATCAGAAAATATATCAGGACTGCCACTGACGTGCTGCGGCTTGTCACAGCCATGAGTGGCGGCGATGTGAGCCTTGCAGAAAATACAAGATACAAGAGTTTTACACGCAGACAGAGGAGAATGATCATGGAGCTCCTGTCCGGCTGTGAGGGTATCGAGGAAGATATGCTGAGGTACAAGGAGAGGTGGATCAGAATTGGAGAGCGGATCCATCCATCCGAATTTGACTGCAGTAAATATACATTGGAGTATGACAGGGCGATAAGAGCATTTGACAAGCTGAGAAATGATGAGAAGATAGAGACATTTGGAAGCAATGTTGAATTTGCTCTGGCATATGGCGAGTACAGGTCTGCGCTGGATATCCTTGTGAAGAGACCGGGAGAGCTTGCAAGAAGGCTGGATCAGCTCTTAAGGGTGACCACATCCAATAAGGCAGATCCGGATGCTGACGGTTCAAATGTATCTGATCTTGCCGGCAGAGAGCAGGAAAGATCGTATAAAGAATCTGTGATAAGGACATTTGAGTCTGTTGCGGACAGAGTGTCTACTCCTGTACTGCTTCAGGTGAGGGAGCACTTCGCACACAGATCGGAAAAGCTGGATTCAAGGGTATTTTTCCCTAAGGGAAGTCTTGCAAAATGTCACTGCGAGGCAAATAAACTGCCTGATATAGAGGAGCAGTATTGCAGGTCGGTGGTGGAGATATGTGAGAAGGCTCTTGTAAAAGCGTACGGACAGAGAGCACCTATGGGCAAAGTGTATCTGTCTGAGGACTACAGGAATTATGTGGTTCCATTTAGCCAGAGAAGTGCAGGCAAGGCCACGAAGACAATTGTCAGAGGATCAAGGCTTCAGGTCCAGAAACATACAAAAGCCATAAGGGCATTCATCTGGTGGACGAATATGGACGGCTGTGGTTTGAAAGATGATGGATGCGGCAGAGTGGACATAGATTTGTCGGCCGCTATATTTGACGAGAACTGGAACTATATGGAGCACGTCTCATATACCCGTCTGAGATCTGCAAAGTATAGGGCGTGCCACTCGGGCGACATTATAAATGGCGGCCCTGTGGATGGGGATGGCGTCAGTGAATTTCTGGATGTGGATATAGATTCTGTTCGCAGATGCGGTGCGAGATACGTAGTGTACCAGCTATACTGTTATACAGGACAGGATTATGCGGATATGCCTCACGCTATGTTTGGCTGGATGGCAAGGGCTGACGTGAAGTCTGGAGAGATATACGAGCCGAAGACCGTAGAACAGAAGATGGATCTCACTGCAAAGAGCACGGTGTGCATCCCGGTTATATTTGACTGCCTGACCAGGGAGGTCGTATGGTGCGATATGAATCTGTCCATAGGCGGATGTCACTGCCATGCAGGTGGCAATAATCTGGAGAGCAATCTCTCCGGCGTTGCTGCAGTCTGTTATGCCATCACAAATATGAAGAAGCCAGATCTCTATGACCTGATT
>URJI01000098.1 GCA_900548215.1 uncultured Coprococcus sp.
TGATCACTATGAGGCATGTGAGATCAACTCATATGGAAGAATGAGGATTGTGGCAGGAATCAATCCTGACACATTTGGATGGAAGCTGGAATCCGGTGAAATCTTTCAGACTCCGGAGGCTGTGATGACATATTCAGATACAGGATTTTCCGGAGTAAGCAGTCACATGCACAGATTTGTGAGACGACATATAGTGCGGGGATTCTGGGCGGACCGCGAGAGGCCAGTGCTTCTTAACAGCTGGGAGGCTGCGTATTTCGACATAGATGAGAAGAAACTCCTGAGGCTTGCAAAGAAAGCAAAGGAATGCGGCATGGAACTTTTTGTCATGGATGATGGCTGGTTTGGGCATAGAAATGACGATACATCTTCACTTGGAGACTGGTATGAGAATACGGACAAGCTTCCGGGCGGCATAGAGAGACTATCTGAAAAGGTGAATGCACTTGGACTGGAGTTTGGAATATGGGTTGAGCCTGAGATGGTAAATGAAGACAGTGATCTATATAGGGCACATCCGGACTGGGCAGTCCAGATCCCCGGCAGGCAGCAGGCTCTTGGCAGGCACCAGATGCTGCTCGATCTTACAAATGCCGATGTGAGGGATTATATAGTTGAGACGATGACAAAGTTGTTTTCCAAGGGAAAGATATCCTATGTGAAGTGGGATATGAACAGGATCATGTCGGACAGATACGGTAAGGTTCTTCCTGCGGACAGACAATGTGAGTTTGGACACAGGTATGTGCTCGGATTGTATGAGATCATGGGACAGCTGGTCAGCAGATTTCCGAAGATACTATTTGAGGGATGCGCAGCCGGGGGCAACAGATTTGACCTTGGTATGCTCTGCTATATGCCACAGATCTGGGCAAGTGATGACACGGATGCAAGAGAACGTGCACAGATACAGACGGGTTACAGTTATGGCTATCCTATGTCTGTGGTCAGCAGTCATGTGTCAGGATGTCCTAATCATCAGACGCTCAGGATCACACCGCTGGAGACCAGGTTCAATATTGCCGCATTTGGCGTGCTCGGGTATGAGTGCAATCTGTGTGATATGGATAAGAGAGAGCTGGATGCCGTGCGTGCTCAGGTGTTGTTTTACAAAGAACACAGAAGAACGCTGCAGTTTGGCGATTATCACAGGATAAAGAGCGGTGAATCCGGAGATCTTATGCGGAATGTGTATCAATTTATGACAGTTTCTGAGGATGGAAAGGAAGGCCTGGCATGTTACTATGAGCAGCAGTCCCTGCCAAACTACACCTACAAACATCTGAGGACTGCCGGGCTTGATGCTGACAGAATGTATACCATGACAAACAGGGAACTGACCTACAATATAAAGATGATGGGTGATCTCATAAATACAGTTACTCCAGTGCATGTAAGGCCGGGGTCTGTCGCGCAGGAGGCTATAAGCAGATTTGCAAAGCTTAATGGTGAACGGGAGAGCGTGAAAGCACCGGGATCTGTCTTTAATCTGGCCGGGGTAAATCTTGCACCCGGATTTGCGGGGACAGGGTACAATGACCAGACTGCACTGTGGGGCGAGCACGGCTCAAGGCTTTATCTTTTCACCGGCGAATAGACATTTGTCAAAATGGCATTATATTCATTAGAAAAGTAATTGCAAAATGGGTGGAAATGTCAGCCGCAGTGTGTTATCTTATATCTATAGAGAACTATTCTTGATAAAGGAGGCGCCTATGAGTGACAAGAGAAACACCTGGCAGAAACAGGTCATATATTCTGTTATAAAGGAACTCAAGACTCATCCTACCATTCAGAACCTTATCGATGAATTGGAGAAAAGAGGATACAAGATAGGAAAATCCACAGTATACCGTGTCATGGCAGATGCGGTGGATGATGGACTTGTGATGAATGTATATTCCGGCGACAAGCAGGAGCATTACGATGGCAACACTGAGAACCATTATCATATCAGATGTAAGGTGTGTGACAGGATATATGACAGTGAACTGCCGTTTCAGGAAGACATAACCAGCAGGGGGGCAGAGGCTGATAAGGATTTTGTCATTCTGTCCCATAATCTGGAGTTCATCGGAATATGTCCGCAGTGCAAGGACAGTCTGAAGAATTTGTAGATTTTATAGGGGCTGTAGATTTTGCAGTGTTTGCGGATTTTGCAGTGTTTGCGGATTTTGCAGAATCTGTGGCTTTTGTACGATTCGTGGATTTTGCAGGATCTGGAGATGGTGACAGATATGCATATTATTTGGGATAACAAATCATGATTACATGGTTTAAAAGATAAAGGCGGATGCAACCAACAAATTGGTGTTACATCCGTCTTTTCTTTGCCTTTTATAATCCGCTGTAATGCGGTTTGTGAAATACGTTTTGTAAATTATTCATCTCTCTTTTTTTGTGAGATGATATTGGCTGATTTTATCTCTCTGTGCCCGGAAATCTGTGCATTTGCCAAAAACTGCCCACTGCCGGAAGGCGTCTCGTCCGCTGCCGGTGCGGAGCCTGTTGTTTCCACTTTCGGTTTTGCTGAGATAGGATCCACAAGCGGATTGCTTATAACTGTTCTGTTCGTGGAAGGTCTGACCACAGTCATGCCGAGTATGGACTTCTTGTTCCTTATAGCGCGTTCCTCCTCTGGGGAGAGATTTCCTTCTGTTTTATCATTATTGGGAGTAATGACGCTGCCTGACACATCTTTACCTGGCATATCTTTATTTGATGCGTTTTTATTTGGTGTGCCTTTATCAATAGCGTCTATATTTAGAGCTGTTACTCCCGGATTGTCATAAGACTCTTTACGCTCACCCCAGAGATCAGGAAATGGGTCTATCTCCGTGTCTGGATCCGCGTCCGATTCTTCTTCATCTTCAACAAAAGCGCTGTCCTCATCAGGATCGTAATCTTTTACACCGTCTGCACCCTCTTCTGACTCCGTATCAAGATCTTCAAGGTCAGAGTCCACATATTCCTCAGGCTTTTCAAAAAATGTAGGATCTATTGTCAACTTAAAATCAACCTCAAAGTGGCCGACTTCTATGCCGCAGTCGTTGTATAATTTGGTAGTATAGCAGTTTTTCAGCTTCTCTATGAGATCAGTGTCTTCGTATTTTAGCTGCTCCAGGATATTTGCTATTATGAGTCCCTGGAACTCGTCGGTCCAGCCGTCCTCGAGCTTTACAGCAATTCCGAGCTTCATGCTTTTGATGGCCATGCAGATGACGCCTCTTGAGCCGTCCTTCATGATCAGATCAGGATTCTGGTTGATGTAGTAAGACGGTGTTCCATAGTCATTTATCTTCTCCGGATACTTGTGGATACATGAGAAGTTGTAGTCTATGGTCTCCCTGAGCTCGTTTGACAGACTGAATGGATCCATCAGCTTGGCGTATGACATGGCGATGCTTCTCAGTGGCAGCGCAAATACAGGAACTCCGCATCCGTCTATTCCAAGTCCGATCTTGAATGTAGGTGTCTGGCTCAGCATGGATATAAAATTGATTATCTGTCTCTGTACAGGTGAGTCTTTCTGCTCGTAACCGCTTGTTTTGCCTGTCAGCTCTCTCTGCAGCAGCATGAGACTGAAATGTTTCCCTGAACAGCAGTGCTGCAGTTTGCTTATGCCATCCCTTGGGTGAAGTCTGGATTGGTCAGTGAGCTTTTTCGCAAGTGCAGATGCAGATGTGGAACTGCAAGGCTTCATGATCATATCTTCAGGGTCTATGCCTGTTTTGCGTGATATCTCTTCAAGTACAAATATGTGGTGATTGCTTCCCCAGTGGGAAGAATTGAACATGGCTACGTTCTCTTCTGTAAGGTTAAATCTTCTGTGCAATCCTGCGAGAAGTGTTGGCAGAACCTGTATAGGTTTGCTGGCAGAACGCATAAATGTCTGTTTTTCTATGTCCCCGATGTAGGCGATGGTATCCCCGGTGGATGATACGACAGCTATAGAACCACGGTGGACATTTTCAACGATATTTCCACGGAATTCTTTAATAAGTATCTCTGACATAATTATTGCTCCTCTTTTGAATTATTGTTTTTATTATACACTCAATGATATATATCTGAAAAGCCTTGCTTTGCCAAGGTTTTATGACTAAAAAATGAAGTCGAAAATGACAAAATGTATTAATGATAAATATACGCAAAGTAAAAAATGTTTAAAAAAATCGAAAAATGCGCATTCTTTTTGTGAAAATGCATAAAAAACTTTGATTATTATAAAAAGAATGGTATAATGTCTTTATAATTTTGCATGGAGAGGTGACTTACATGATTAAAAAAGAGATGATCGCCATGCTTCTTGCGGGCGGACAGGGCAGCCGTCTTGGTGTTCTTACATCCAAGCTTGCCAAGCCGGCAGTTGCATTTGGCGGCAAATACAAGATAATCGATTTTCCACTGAGTAACTGCATCAATTCGGGGATTGATACAGTAGGTGTGCTTACACAGTACAGACCACTCAGGCTTAACCAGCATATAGGAATAGGTATTCCTTGGGATCTCGATAGGAACATAGGTGGTGTTACAGTTCTTCCACCTTATGAGAAGAGCAACAACAGTGAGTGGTATACAGGTACAGCGAATGCTATTTATCAGAACATAGAGTTTATAGATTACTATAACCCTGATTATGTTCTCATTCTGTCAGGTGATCACATTTACAAGATGGATTATGAGCATATGCTTGAGTATCACAAGTCTATGAATGCAGATGTAACACTTGCAACTTACCAGGTGCCATGGGAAGAGGCAAGCAGATTTGGAGTAGTCATTACGAATGACGATGGAATCATCTCCGAGTTTGAGGAGAAGCCGGAGAATCCTAGAAGCAACAAAGCTTCCATGGGTATATACATATTTAACTGGAAGATACTTCGCGAGGCACTTGTCACTATGAAGGATCAGCCGGGATGCGATTTCGGTAAGCATATCATTCCATACTGCCATGAGAACGGCAACAAGATCTGTGCTTACGATTTCAAGGGTTATTGGAAGGATGTTGGAACTCTTGGTTCATACTGGGAGGCTAACATGGAGCTTGTGGATATAGTTCCTGAATTCAATCTGTATGAAGAGTTCTGGAAGATATATACAAAGACAGATGCCATTCCGCCACAGTACATCGATGAGTCAGCCAAGGTTACAAGATGTATCATCGGTGAGGGTACTGAGATTTACGGAACAGTGGAGAATTCAGTTATAGGTTCCTGTGTCACGATAGGTGAGGGTGCAGTCGTTAAGGATTCGATCATTATGAATGGGGTTACGATTGAAGCCGGTGCCTATGTTGAGAAGGGAATCATTGCTGAGAATGTCAAGGTTGGTGCGAATGCCAAGCTTGGTGTAGGCGAGGAAGCTGTCAACGAGATGAAACCTAATATCTACGCATTTGGCCTTGTAACTATAGGTGAGAACTCAGTTATACCTGAGGGCGTAACGATAGGTAAGAACACTGCTATATTTGGAGACACAGATCCTTCGGATTATCCGGATGGTGCACTTCCAAGCGGCGGTAGTATTATAAAGGCAGGTGAGTAGACATGAGAGCATTAGGAATTATTCTGGCAGGTGGTAACAGCAACAAGTTGGGGGATCTTTCAGCCAAGAGAGCCGTTGCAGCCATGCCTATCACAGGAAGCTACAGAGCCATCGATTTCGCTCTGTCAAACATGACCAATTCTCATATTCAGAAGGTTGCTGTATTTACACAGTACAACACAAGATCACTGAATGAGCATTTGAATTCAAGTAAGTGGTGGGATTTCGGAAGAAAGCAGGGAGGTCTGTTCATCTTCACACCTACCATTACAGCAGCAAACAGCTATTGGTACAAGGGTACAGCAGATGCCCTGTATCAGAATATAAAGTTCCTGAAAGAGAGCCATGAGCCATATGTAGTTATCGCATCAGGTGATGGAATTTACAAGCTGGATTACAATAAGGTTCTTGAAGAGCATATAAGCAATGGCGCAGATATAACAGTTGTATGTAAGGATATGGCACCGGATGAGGATGATATCAACAGATTCGGTGTTGTAAAGATGAATGACGATGGCCGCATCATAGACTTTGAGGAAAAGCCTCTTGTGGCAGGCACTAATACCGTATCTATTGGAGTATATGTCATAAGAAGAAGACAGCTTATTGAGTTGCTTGAGACATGTGCAAACGAGGGAAGAAATGACTTCGTAAGAGACGTTCTTGTGAGATATAAGGGTGTCAAGAGAATATATGGATACAAGATGGACAGCTATTGGAGAAATATAGGAACTAAGGAGTCATATTACAGAGCTAATATGGATTTCCTGAAGAAGGATGTAAGGGACTTCTTCTTCAAACAGCATCCAGATATATATTCAAGAGTGGACGATCTTCCACCAGCTAAGTACAATGCTGACGCAGTTGTCAACAACAGTCTGATAGCAAGTGGATGTATCATCAATGGTACAGTTGAGAATTCTGTCATATTCAAGAAGGTATACATTGGTAATAACTGTGTGATCAGGAACTCGATCATATTGAATGATGTCAATATAGGCGATAATTCAATTATCGAGAACTGTATCGTGGAGAGCAGAGATACACTTCGTGCAAACACTGTGCATCAGGGGGATCCGAACGATATAAAGGTTATTATCGAGAAGAATTTCAGATATGCATTATAAAAGATAAAATTAAAGCTGTGTGTGGGATCACAGTTTCAATAGGGTTAAGGGGGTAAGTCAGGTGCAGATAACTGATATAAGAATTAGAAGTGTTGAAAAGGAAGGCAAGATGAAAGCCGTTGTGTCAATCACCATCGATGATGAGTTCGTTGTTCATGATATCAAGATCATAGAAGGTGAGAAAGGGATGTTCATAGCAATGCCAAGCAGAAAAGCATCGGATGGAGAGTATAGAGATATAGCACATCCTATCAATACTGCTACCAGGGAGCGTCTGCAGAGTATGATATTGGATAAGTATCAGGAAACTTTGGCAGAGTAGAATTAATTACATTGAACCAACATTTAGAGTCAGTGCAAATGGCGATAGTCACCAGCTAAAGCACTGACTCTTTTATTTTCACAAGCTGCCGTAAGGCAGTTTGTGAAGCACGCAGACGCCGAGCGGAACGCCTCAAATGGCGTCTGCTCCTTTTTATTTTCACAAGCTGCCGTAAGGCAGTTTGTGAAGCACGCACTTGTAAAAAGGTAATGTATAAAGTAGAATGTATCTGGTCGGAGTCGGTTGACTTTGGGATACATTATATGTGGAGGTCATAAGATATGGTAAAGTCAGTTATACTTGCCGCAGGCAAGGGAACAAGGATGAAATCAGACAAGCCGAAGGTTGTTCACCAGGTGATGGGTAAGCCTATGGTATATTATTCTATAGAAGCAGCACGCAGTGCGGGTGCAGATAAGGTATGCGTCATTGTTGGATATAAGGCAGATGAGGTGAAAAAAGCTGTTGAAGAATCAGAGGCAGAGGTTTCAATTAGTTATGCAGTACAGGAGCAGCAGCTTGGCACTGGCCATGCGGTGAAGTGCGCATCTGATTTTATAGGAACTGATGGCGATGTGATCATACTGTGCGGAGATACTCCTCTTGTTACAGGAGAGACACTGAGAAAGGCGCTTGATTTCCATAAGAAAAATGAAAATGGAGTTACAGTCATATCCGCTCTTCTGGATGATCCATTTGGATATGGGCGTATTATAAGAAACGGAGATTCGCTTGAAAAGATCGTGGAGGAAAAAGATGCCACTGATGTCGAGAAGGCGGTGAAAGAAGTCAATTCAGGTATGTATATATTTAACTGTGATGCACTTCAGGCTGCTCTGACACAGATATCAAACGACAATGCTCAGGGAGAATACTATCTTCCGGATGCCATAGAGATTATAAAGAAGATGGGACTTAAAGCTGCGGCTGTCCCGATGGATGATGCAGATCAGATAAGAGGAGTGAACACACCAGAACAGCTGGCAGAGGCTGAGAAGATTATGGCAGCTCGATAAAAAATAGCCAGAGGGTACGGATAAGAAGAGGAATATTTAGATGATCAATATCCAGATGACAGTAATATCCAGATTGGAGAAATAATATGAAGATAATAGTGGGACTTGGAAATCCTGGAGTAAAATATGCTGGGACCAGGCATAATGTAGGTTTCTCGGTTATAGATGAGTATGCAGAGAGGCATAATATAAGAATGGATACCAATAAGCACAAGGCTATAATTGGAAAGGGCATAGTAGACGGTGAAAAGGTCATACTTGCCATGCCGCAGACGTTCATGAACCTGAGCGGAGAGAGTGTGCGCGCCATAATGGATTTTTACAAATGTAAGCCTGATGATCTTATCATAGTGTATGATGATATAGATCTGGATGTTGGTAAACTTCGCATCAGGCAGAAGGGCAGTGCCGGCGGGCATAATGGAATGAAGAATATAATTCTGCATGCTGGAAGTCAGGAATTTGTTAGAATCCGCGTAGGCGTTGGCAAGAAGCCGGACAAGATGGACCTGGCTGATTATGTGTTGTCCAGATTTGGCAAAGATGATCTTCCGGAGATGAGAAAGAGCTGCAGCACTGCCTGTGATGCGATTGACGTCATCCTGACTGAGGGGGCAGTTACTGCCATGAATAAGTTTAATTGAGAGAGAATGATATAGATGCGTGTTTTGCAGGAACCATTTAAAAAACTGAATATATATGATGAAGTGGGCGGATGGCTTGCGAAAGGCGATGGGTTTGTGAATGTCACGGGCAGTTCGGGCAGTGGCACTGACAGAGTGTTTTTGATGGAGGCATTTGCTGACGATGCACCAGCTAAGATGATTATCACATATAGTGATAGGCGTGCTGAGGAGATTTACAGTGACCTTAGGTTTTACAGCAGAGATGTGTATATGTATCCTGCCAAGGATATCCTGTTTTTCAGCGCGGATGTCCACGGAAATGCGATAACAAGAAGGCGTATGGAGGTTCTAAGAAAACTTGCAACAGGGGAAAAGTGCACTATTGTGGCGACGGTGGACGCTCTTTTTGACAAGATACCTGCACTGTCATACATGAACAGATATGTGATAAATATACATACCATGGATCACCTGAACCTTGATGAGCTTAAGGGCAAACTAGTAGATCTGGGTTATGAAAAAACTGACAGTGTTGAGGAACCCGGACAGTTTGCGGTTCGTGGTGGTATCATAGATATATTTCCACTTACAGAAGACTGCCCGTACAGAATAGACATGTGGGATGATGAGGTGGACACCATCAAGACATTTGACGCGGAGAGTCAGAGATCTATAGAGAATGTGGATCAGCTTGTCATATATCCCGCTGGTGAGATGGTCCTTTCGAAGGACAGGATAAACCGGGGTATACGCAGGATAAAGAATGAATTGGCCTCTTACTCAAAGAAGCTGAAGGCAGAGTTTAAGACTGAGGCATACGCAAGAATAAAGCGGGAGGTGGCAGAACTTGAGGAACAGCTCACCGAGTTCAGTGCAACCTACGGTGTTGACAGTTATGTGGATTATTTTTACAGTGATACTGTGTCAATCATAGATTGTCTTCCTGAAAAATCATTTGTGTTCATTGATGAAACCAGCAAGGTAAGTGACAGGGCAGTTTCAAGTGAGCAGAGTTTTGTGAGTGCTATGTCGCATAGACTTGAGGGAGGATATGTTCTTCCGGGACAGCTGGGCGTCATGTATTCGTATGATGATGTTATACAGAAGATGCGGAGTTACAGAACCGTTGGTTTGGATGCGTTCACAAGTGAGGATGAGCACATAAGGTATGCCCACAGAGCAGAGATTGAGTGCAGAGAGGTGCACAGTTATAGAAACAATTTCGATTCACTTGTCTCGGATATCAGA